>DATNDF010000481.1 GCA_035607015.1 Candidatus Angelobacter sp.
GACGCTTGTCTGTCGGGTGAAATAAGTCCGTGTAGCGCGACTCTCAGTCTCGCAAAAAAGCACGCGCGCCATCCGCTTTCGCCTGACCATCTTTGAGACAGTATGCCTCTCGCATGATGGTTTGCAAGACAGCGACCTTGCCGCATACCGCCGGCGAAATCAGCGCCGCACTGCTCGGGCACGTGTGCGCCGTCATCCGCTGAGCCGGCTTTGTCCGACACCCACCCGCAGAATCACAGCCCCTTTTTGATCATGTATTTCAACAAGTCCGCCACGCGGTTGCTGTAGCCCCACTCGTTGTCGTACCAGCTCACCAGTTTGAAAAAGCGCTTGTTTAGTTCGATGCCCGAACCAGCATCATAGATCGAGGAGGCCTGACAATGAATGAAGTCCGTGCTGACAACTTCGTCCGTGGTGAAGTCAAGGATGCCTTTCAGATACGAGTCGCTTGCGCGCTTCATTGCCGCGGTGATTTCCGTGTAGCTGGTGTCCCTGGCAGTGCGAACCGTCAGGTCGACGCACGAGGACGTTGGCGTCGGCACGCGGAACGACATGCCGGTCAGTTTGCCTTTGACCTCGGGGCAAACAAGGCCGACCGCCCTGGCCGCGCCGGTTGTCGAAGGAATGATGTTGATGGCCGCGCTGCGCCCGCCTTTCCAATCTTTCTTGCTCGGACCATCGACGGTCTTTTGAGTCGCCGTATAAGCGTGAATCGTCGTCATCAAACCCTCCTCGATGCCGAACCCTTCCTTGAGCAGCACGTGCACGAGTGGCGCGAGGCAGTTCGTCGTGCAGGATGCGTTTGAAATGATATGATGTCTCGTGGGTTCGTATTTTTCATGGTTGACGCCCATCACGACTGTGATGTCTTCACCTTTCGCCGGTGCGGAAATGATGACTTTCTTCGCGCCCGCAGCGAGGTGGCCTTTCGCCTTTTCGGCATCGGTGAACAGGCCCGTGGATTCAATGACGATATCGACTCCCAGTTGGTTCCAGGGCAATTCCGCAGGCGTCCTGGCGCTGACGACCTTGATCTCCACGCCGTTGACAATCAGGACATCGTCCTCCGGTTTGTCAGCGGCGGATTTGCGTGACCCGACGCTGCCGTTAAAGCGGCCTTGCGTGGAATCATACTTCAACAGATAGGCCAGGTTGTCAGCCGGGACAATGTCCCCGACGGCGACGACCTCGACCTCTTTCCCCCCCGCGGCGCCGATGTTCTTGCCGATCAATCCTTGTTCCACCATGGCGCGGAAAACCAGCCGGCCAATCCGTCCAAATCCATTTATCGCTACTTTGACTGCCATAATTCTACTTTCTCCAGTTTAAGTTAAAAAAGACCAGGCGCCGCATGTTAATGCGCAAGCCTTGACCGTCAACGAGAATCCTGGACACGCCGGTTACCCCGTGCATCTTTTCAGGGCTTCTCACTTGCGGACGTGACCAGCAAGTCGTCGAAACGAACTGGTGTGGTCGCATACGGGCTGGCCCAAATAGAAGCCTTGCCCGCAACCGGCTGTTCTTTCTCGTCGAAGGTGACCATCCACGCGCCCGGCTCCTTGCCGCCATCCACCCACACTTTGCCTTCGACGCTCCAATCGCCGTCTGTTACCTTGCGCACTCGCAACCGGAGCGTCGTCCATGTCCCCGACCGCCACTCGAATGGAAGGCTTGCTTTGACTTCGTCTCCGCGGTACAGCTCGACGGCCTTTTTGGCCGGCGATACCTGAAGACGGTAAGCGGCCGAGCCCTGTCCGTTCAATCCCACGGCAAATGTTGGATACCGACGTCCTTTGTTGGTCCCGAATGCGCGGGCAGAGACGGTGATTCCCTCCTTTTCTGTCGGGCCGAACAACACTCCGAAAGTGTCGAGCGGGGCGCCTGGCAATTCGAGGAACTTGTTCCCCTCTTCCTCCTTCACTGCGAACCGGCCGTCGAGCACCAGGAAATCATCCGGGACTTTGCCGGTATCCGCCTTCTGAAAATCGTTTTGATAAAGTATTCTTGTCCCCTGCGCGGTGAGATTCACCGCGACTGCGCATCCCATCGCAAAAAAACAAAACCATTTGTTCATACATCCAGCCTTCCGCTCAAGTTTTACTCGTTCCGCAGCGCGTCGAGCAGGCGGCCACGCAGAGCAAACGCCGTAGCAATCCATGTCCACAAGGTACCGCTGATGCACACCGCCGCAAGCGTAAGCCCCAACGAAGCATACGGTACCTCCGCACCTGGTGAAAGCACTGACGGCAATACCGCCACGAGCGCGGAGGCCGTGCCGATCAACAGCCCCAGGAACAGCAGCGCACCGTGCTCGCTTACGATCAGCCATCTTAGCGCGCGAGCCCGGTAACCAACCGCCAGGAGCAGGGCGAGTTCGCCGCGTCTTTCAAGAACATTGCGCAGGACCACCACGCCAACTCCCGCGCTGCCAAGCAGCAGGCCCAGCCCGCCGAGAATTTGAAACGTGCTCAAGTAAGTGTTTTGCACCGCATTAAACGCTGCCAGCCGTCGCACCGCCGGCGTGATCTCGAAGCCGTGATTCCGCAACGCGCGGGACAGGGACGCCGATGCAGCCTCGACGCGGTTCGAGGGAGCGTCGATCAGGAACATTCGATACCCGCCTTCTGACGGGAAACGCTCGACAAATTGATCCTCGGCGATGATCAGGTTGCCTTGCAGAATGGAATTGGCCACTGCGCCCACAAGCCTGATTTTGAACGACCGCCCGCGCTCGTCAGTGTAATCGAGGGTGTCGCCAATCTTCTTACCCATCGCCCATGTAATCGAAGCCTCGTCGCCGATCGCAGGAATTGAGGGGTCGATAATCGACGGAGTTTTGATTGAACCCACCCCACCCATCGCCGAATGAACAGAAGGATCGAGGATGAGCCAGGGATTCTTGGGAGAAATGTCTCGAATGGTTTTTGCAAAAGTGAATGCGTTGCGCGCCGCGAGCAATTCCGGTTTCACGCCTAGCAACCGCGGTTTTTGCGCGTGGTTCAGGTTCAGACAGCTGGCCTCGTCGCCGTCGCGCACGCGGAACGGCACGAATGAAACCGCGGCCAGATCCTGTTCGTTCAACCCAAAAAACTCCTGCCCGGTCCTGGTGTTCAGATCCTGCGCGACCGGCACGGTGGATTCGCCGACCAGGGCAAATCCTCCTGTTCCCGACGAGCGTTTCCCGGCGCCGCCGACTTCCAGGCGAAACACGCCAACGCTCGCGATAAGGAAACTGCCACAGGCCAGAAGCCCGAGCGTGGCAAGACTCCGTTTGCGCCGGCGCGCGGCGTTGCGGACGCTCATGCCCGCGATCGTGATTTTCGCGCCCGCGTCAGAACGTGAAAGCGTCGTGAGCCAGGCGGAAGAAAACGCGACCCCGGAGGACAACAGCAATGCACCAGCGCTGAAAAAAAGTTCGGCGTTGGACGTGTCCTTTTTCCAGAGAGCCCAGCCAACCGACGCGAGCGCGGCGAACGCCGCCGCCACGCCAAGCAGTTTCGCCCGCCCGGGTTTTCGAAAGCGGAAATTTGAAAAATCAAACGCGGCGCCACCCTCCTCGGACAGCAGTTCTCGCGCGGGCTGCCGCGCTTGTTTG
>DATNDF010000482.1 GCA_035607015.1 Candidatus Angelobacter sp.
TGCGCGAACTGCTGATCGAAACGGTGAATCGAAAAGGAGGGCATTGAATGGAGTACGGCGTGACAATTGCCGTGGTATTGGCGCTGTCGTTCGCGCTCTCCTTTTTCATGTCGGGCATGGAGGCCGGTGTCTTTGCGCTGAGCCGTTTGCGAATCCGGCAATGGGTGCGCGCCGGCAAATCACGCGCTCGTGTCCTGCACGGCTATCTGGAAAAGCCGGAGGATTTCCTCTGGACCATCATGGTGGGCAATACGCTTGCGAATTTCGTGGCGGTGAGCCTGGCGGTGATCACCCTGCACCGGCGTTATTATTCGCACCCGGCGGCATTTTGGGTGATTTTTTTGACCGGCGGCTTTTTCTTCTACGCGCTGGGTGAATTGCTACCGAAGATGCTCTTCCGCGCTTATCCGAACCGTTTGTGCATGTCGTTGGTCGGCCCTTTCCGGCTGATCCATGCGGCGTTATCACCCCTGGTGGCGCTCCTGAGCCGCCTGGCCAACGGGCTGCTTCGCTGGACGGGCGGAAGGACGTTTACCGGACACTTGTTTGGCACGCGCGAGGAATTCCGGCTCGTGATGCAGGAGTCGGCGCAGACCTTCAGTTCGGAGGAACGGTGGATGATCAACCGTGTGCTTGATTTGCAACACCTGACCGTCGATCGGATCACGGTGCCCCTGGAAAAGGCGACTGTTGTCGCATGGCAGACACCCATGTCGGAAGTACTGCGGTTGTGCCGCGAGCGCAATCTGACCCGGCTGCCGGTCTGGCAGGCGAATGGAGACCCGCTCCGCGTGGCAGGCGTGGTCAGTTTGAAAACCCTGCTGTATCAAAGCGATCTGGACCCGGACAAATCGGCCGGGGACCACGTGAAGCCGGCACTTTATGTGGACCACAAAATGCGCGCGGAGGAGGCGTTGCGCCGCATGCAGCGGAGCGGCCAGCGGCTGGCCATCGTGCTCGGACGCGACCAACGCGAACTGGGGATTGTCAGCCTCCAGGACATTCTGAAGTTCATTTTTGGAGAAGTGAGTTTGTGATATGCCTCACGAAACAGGCAGTTCGATTTTGTTGAACCTTCTCGCCGTCGCCGGGCTGGTGTTGTTAAACGGGTTTTTCGTGGCCGCGGAACTGGCACTGGTGAAAATCCGCGGCACGCAGCTCGACACGCTCATTCTTAAAAGGCACCGCCGCGCGAAGATCGCGCGGCAACTGGTTCAAAACCTCGATGCAGCCATCGGCGCCACCCAACTGGGTATCACCCTGGCGAGCCTGGGACTGGGGGTGTTGGTGGAGCCGGTGTTCAATGCGCTGCTGACGCCGGTCTACACGGGGTTGAACGTGCAATCCGAGACTGTCCGCCACACGGTGGCAATCATTACCGGCTTCCTGGTAAACACGTTTCTGCTGATTGTGGTCGGCGAGCTGGCGCCCAAGGCGATCGCCATCCGCAAGACACTGCCGGTTGCCCTGTGGACGGCGCAACCGCTGGTCTGGTTCGGCCGGGTCACCTACCCATTCATCTGGTTGTTAAATCGTTCCGCGCAATGGTTGCTCGGCCGCCTCGGCGTCGAGGCCGCCCGGGAGAGCGACCGCAGTCATTCCGAGGAAGAACTGCGGCTGTTGTTTATGGCCTCGCAGAAACAGTCGATGACGACGCGCCTGGGCCGGGACATCGTTTTGAACGCGCTCGACCTGCGGCATCGCGTCGCGCGGGACGTGATGCGCCCGCGCAAGGAAATCGTTGCGCTCGACACCGCGGCCACGACCGTGGAATGCATTGATATCGCGGAGAAGACGCGGTATTCGCGCTTTCCATTGTGCGAGCAGGGTGACCTCGACAAAACCAGCGGTGTTATTCATATCAAGGATCTATACGCGATGCGGATCAAAGCGCGCGTTGGCGCGGATCTGCTTCCCGTCTGCCGGAAGCTGATTTACGCGGCGGAAACCGTGCCCCTGGAAAAGCTCCTGCACCTGTTCCTGGAGCGAAAGCTGCATTTCGCCATCGTCGTGGACGAGTATGGCGGCACAGTCGGCATGGTGACGCTGGAAAACATTCTGGAGGAACTGGTCGGCCAGATTCAGGACGAGTTCGACCAGGAGAAACCCTTGCTGGTCAACAAGGACGAGCACACCTGGGAACTCGATGGCGCGCTGCCATTGCACGAACTTGCGGACGTCGTTGGCGAACCGGTGCAGGCGGAGGGCATTACCACCACGAGCGGATGGGTGACGCACCGGCTCGGGGGATTTCCGAAGCCGGGCGACACGCTCGCGCTGGGTGCGTACGAATTGCGGGTCCAGGAAACGGACGGAACGAAAGTGGGAAAACTGAAACTCACCCGTCGGCTTGAGATTGCGGATGATGGGACAACATCCATGCCTTCAATTTGAACCAGAATGCGTCTCAAAACTAAAAGCGCAGCTTGGTGTGCCGGTCGAACATTCGCGGTGATGGGTGCGGTTTTAGCAACGTTGATTACCCGGGGCGCCGCAGTTGAGCTTGGCGGAGCGGTCATCGTGACGCCGGAAAGTCCATCCCGTCTGGAAAAGAATGCTGTGACGATGTTGATCGAGGAAGTGGAAAAACGGTCCGGGATCCGCTGGGTCGTCGGGTCAAAGTGGCCGGATTCGTCACAAACGGTCATCGCCATCGGTGTGGCGTCGAAACAGAATTCCTTTGCCGGGGAATACGCCAGCGGGTTGTCAAAGGATCGAAAGGTTGAAGGCGCGGAAGGCTACCGCATCCACATTAAACAAGGCCGGCGCGCTCCTGTTGTATTTGTCATCGGCAATGACGACCGCGGCGTTGTATTTGGCGTCGGCCGCTTGCTGCGCGGTCTGCGCATGCGCGCTGGCGCTGTGAATCTACGGGACGATTTTGATGTTGCAACCGCACCCAAATACCGCTTGCGCGGACACCAGCTGGGCTACCGGCCCAAGACCAATTCCTATGATGCGTGGGACGTTGCGCGCTGGGAACAGTACATCCGTGATCTGGTGGTGTTCGGCTCCAACGCCATTGAGTTGATTCCGCCGCGCTCGGATGACAATTCATCGAGCCCGCACTTTCCACTGCCGCCGATGGAGATGATGGCGCAAATGTCCCGGCTGGCGGACGAGTATGGCCTCGACGTTTGGATCTGGTATCCGGCAATGGACGCGAACTACGGGGACGAGAAAACAGTGGAGTTTGCGCTCCGTGAGTGGGGTGAGGTCTTCAAAAAACTGCCCCGGGTTGATGCCGTCTTTGTGCCGGGCGGCGATCCGGGCCACACGCAACCAAAAGTTCTGATGGGTTTGCTTGAAAAGCAGGTTGAGAACCTCCACCGGTATCACCCCAAGGCGCAGATGTGGGTCTCACCGCAGAGCTTCAATCAGAAGTGGCTCGATGAGTTTATTGCCATTCTCCGCGACCAGCGGCCGGGCTGGCTGAGCGGCGTGGTTTACGGTCCACAAGTCCGTATCAGCTTGTCGCAATTGCGTCTTGCGATTCCTCAAAAATATCCGATCCGCCATTATCCCGACATCACTCACAGCTGGCGTTGTGAGTATCCCGTGCCGGACTGGGACTCGGCCTTTGCGGCGACCGAGGGTCGCGAGCCAATCAATCCGCGCCCGCTGGACGAGGCGACGATCTTCCGTCTGACGCAACCTGACACCATCGGTTTTCTCACCTACTCGGAAGGTTGCAATGATGACGTGAACAAGGCCGTCTGGAGCGCGCTTGGCTGGGATCCCGATGTCAATGTCACCAACGTTCTGCGCGACTACAGCCGTTATTTCATCGGTGATCGCTACACCGAAGATTTCGCCCAAGGTTTGCTGGCGCTGGAACGGAACTGGCGCGGTGCGTTGTTAACGAACAAAGGCGTCTTCGCGACGTTGAAAAAGTTTCAGGCGATGGAGGCATCGGCTTCTCCGCGACTCAAGGGCAACTGGCGGTTTCAACAGGCGCTTTATCGCGCTTATTATGACGCCTACACACGCGGCCGGCTCCTTTACGAGACCGGGCTTGAAGACAAGGCGATAACAAAACTGCGCGGCGCAAAACATCTCGGCTCGCTCGCGGTGATGTCGGAAGCGGAATCAATCCTGGAGCGGGGCATGATAAGTCGCGAGTTGACCCGGTGGCGTGCCCGCGTGTTCGAACTGGCTGGGGCGCTGTATCGCAGCATCGGAATGCAGTTGAGCGTCCCGCTCTACAAGGCTGAAGCGGTGGATCGTGGCGCAAATCTCGACAACATTGACGTGCTATTGAACGATCGGAAATGGCTGGGTCAACAATTCGCGGAGATTCACAATCTACCCGACGAACAGCGCCGGCTCGGGCGCATCGAACAAATCCTTCATTGGACCGATCCCGGCTCCGGTGGCTACTACGATGATCTCGGGAATCCGCTGCGGCAGCCACATCTGGTTCGTGGACCTGGCTTTGAGAAGGACCCGGCGTCCCTGCGGTCATCGTTTGTGGACTTCGGATACAAGGGCGGTCGTGTTTCCTGGTGGAATAATGCCGGGTCACTCTATGACGAGCCGCTCCAGTTGCATTATGACCGGCTTGATTCTCACACCCGTTACCGGCTTCGCGTAGTTTATGCGAGCGATATGCCGGGCCGCAAAATCCGCCTGGTCGCCAACGGGGGCATTGAAATCCATCCGTTCATGTCAAAGCCCGTTCCGCCGGAACCGCTCGAATTCGACATTCCCCTGGAAGCGACGAAAAATGGAGAGTTGACGCTGAGTTGGTACCGGGAACCGGGACTGGGCGACAATGGACGCGGTTGTCACGTTGCCGAGGTCTGGCTTCGTAAGAGATGAAAGGTCCACGATTCACCAGCGCGCGCCCCGGACGGCATAGACGGTCACGATTGCGTTGGCGACGACGCTGAAGCCGACGGCCGGCCACATCTGCCGCAGCGCGCAGCCGGTGATAAAATAAAAATTCAGCAGGAGCCACAACATGAGCGGATGGTAATCGGTCGGTTGTTTGACCGGCTGCTTGTTGATGAGCCACGGCGTCGTGAAAGCGAGGATGCCCAGCGCGGCTGCGAACCAGCCAAGGAAATTCACCCACGGCGCGGAATACCAGCCCGGGATCTCCGTCCGTACCTCCCAAAACCAGTAATGCTTCACGCGCGTCGCGAACGGTTCGAGACCCGCGTCGAAAAGCACGATCAGCAGGCAGGCGAGGCCGATGACCCAGAATCCATAATAGGTCGTCTTGCGCCACGGCCGCATGATGAGCCGGGCGACGCCGCGGCTGCTGACGATGATGGCGAGCCATAGAAACAGGATTGCCCAGGGCGCGCCAAACAACCTCGGCCCGAGCGCGTCCGTGTAGGCGCGCGGGCCGAACGGGACACCGGTCTTTTCAGCCACGCTCAAAATGCCCAGCGTGATGACCATAATCAGCGTCGTGGCCACGAAAACGCTTTGTTCCGGCAGTCGCCGCGCGAGCCCGACAATGGAAGTGACTGCGGCCAGGGGCCACAAGGCGCCTTCCAGCCAACGCCATTCCGCGGGCGTTTCGATGCCGAGCAGCAGTCCAACCCAGGCGACTGCGAAGCCGGCGAGGAAAGCGATGAAGAAGGGTTTGTGAAGCGTGTGTGCCCATGGGGACGGCAGTTGCGCGACGCCTCCACCGAAAATTTCAACGGGCGCCGGCTTGAACAGGGGTTTCATTCTTGACGCGTTCGGATCGGGTCGATGCTATTGGGCAATATGCCAAGCGATTTACTCATTCTTGATAGTCTGGCTCCAGAAAAATGTTCGGCTCGCGCCCGTCGGCGATCCGGTAATTGATGAAGCCAACTCCATCGCCCATGCCATTCACGCCGTTTCATTTTGGCCCGGGAGCGGCGCTTAAGGCGGCCATCCCGAAGCAGTTCAGTTTTGCGCTGTTTTGTTTCACACAGTGCGTGACGGACCTGGAATCGGGATACCATCTGGCTCGTGGCGAATATCCGGTGCACCGACTGTTCCATACTTATGCCGGCGCGACGGTCGTCGGGTTGTGTTGTGCGGTCGCGGGCCGCCCGGTGTGCAAGGCCGGCCTGAGTGTCTGGCGTGCGATTCCGCGGGCGCCCTTCAAAGCTCTCATCGGAGATGGGGCGGGCATTTCGTGGAGCAGCGCATTCCTGACTTCAATGATCAGCACTTACAGCCACGTCTTTCTCGACAGTATCATGCACGGAGATCTCGCTCCATTCAGTCCCTTCAGCGTGTCGAACCCTTTTCTGCACCTGATCAGCGTCCAGTCGCTTCATCTCCTTTGTGTAACGCTGGGGGTTATTGGAACTGCGATCTTATTGCGACGACGTAACCGCCGACTTGACGTGTAGTGGCGGCCCGGACTTGCGCAACTGTTCGTTCGCGGGTACGTTGGCGGCGGTTCAAGAATTGGTTGAATGAATTGACTGCATTGTCGTCAACAGAATGGAGCAAGCATGAAGACACGAATACTGACTTTCCCGGTTGCGGTGGCGGTGATCATGGTGCCGATGGCGGTTTTCAGCGTCCACTCTGAGCCCGTCCGCGCTTCCAACGATACGGGAGCGGGCGCAGCGGCGGAGGAAGCGAAGACACCCGATGCCGGCACGTCTTCCACCACTCAAGGCCCGCAGGCAGGCATGAAGATGGCCGCGCCAACGTCGAAATTCTCGTTCGGCGTGGACGAAATTGCGAAAATGTCCCAGGGAGGCGTCGAGACGGATGTGATTTTGAATTATATCGAAAATTCAAATGTGCCATATCATCCGAATGCGGACGAAGTTGTTCGGCTTCACGATCTCGGGGTGCCGCCGCAAATCATTACTGCGCTGATTCGTCATGGCGCGAAGGTACAGCAGCAGGCCGCGGCGGCGTACGCTCAGAATCAGCAGAGAACGACCGAAGAAGCGAAGGCGGCCGCGGCAACCGGCAACACGAATTCGGCACCCGTTTACACCGCGCCAGCCGTCACCTACAACTACGTTTACCCGGATTACGCCTACGGTTCCTATCCGGTTTACACCTATCCGGCATTCTATTCATATCCTCGTTACTGCTATTCGTCCCCGTTTTATTTTGGTTTCCGGTATCCATGCTACCGTCCCTTCTACTCGTTCAGTGGATTCCACACGTATTCGCGATTCGGTTTTGGCGGACGCGCCGGTTTCGGCGGACGAGTGGGTTTCGGACGCCTGGGCTTGGGTGGTGGTTTTCACGGCGGCAGACATCGTTAGCGTTTTGCCGCGAGCGACAGCGGATCGGCCACGTAGCTTTTCTGGCAGGGGCGACAAAGGTGGAATTCAAACCTTGCATACACATCGCGCATCAGTTCGTCTTCCGTCCGCCGTTCGAACTGCTCAACCAGAGCGTCCATTTCGCGGCGGGTGTCGCGCAGCAGGTCTTCGAGCGTGGTTTCCAGGGGATCCGCGGCAGCGACCACTTCGATTCTTGCGCGGTATCGTAGCTGACCTTTCTCGAGCGGACGGCCGCACAGGTCACACAAATGGGTGATCATGCGGTCAGCTTAATCGGAGACACAAGGCGTTGCATCCGCCATTTTGAAGTCACCGGCAAGACATGGACCCTTGCTCGAGAGTTTTGTTGAACATCTCGTCACGAACGTTCTTGCCTGGCGCAACCCGGCCCTGTTCAATCTCCGCATGAAAATCCTCCGCGTGGTTGGGAATGTATGCGTATTGACCTTCGCGCTGCTCCCCGGCTGCTTATTGCAAGCCCGCGCGGCGGCGGCCGAACCCACATACGCAGCGGGGATCTTCCTTGTTTACATCGGCACTTATACCGGTCCGAGGAGCAAGGGAATCTACGTTTCCCGTTTTGATGCAGCGAGTGGCAAGCTGGGTGTTCCCGAGCTGGCCGCCGAAGCCGCCAGCCCAAGTTTTCTTGCGGTTCATCCAAATCGCAGATTTCTTTACGCCGCGAACGAAGTCAGCGATTTCAACGGTAAAAAGAGCGGGGGTGTGAGTGCCTTTGCCATTGATCCGAACAACGGCAAGCTGACCCTCCTGAATCAGCAGCCGTCCGGGGGAGACGGGCCGTGCCACGTTTCCGTGGACGCAACCGGCAGGACTGTTCTCGTCGCTAACTATGGCAGCGGCAGTATCGAAGCGTTGCCGGTCAAGCAGGATGGCAGGCTGGATGTGCCAGCGACCTTTATCCAGCACCGGGGATCGAGCGCCAACAAACAGCGTCAGGAAGGTCCGCACGCACATTTTATCACAACGGACGCGCGCAACCGTTTCGCGCTCGCCTGTGACCTCGGATTGGACAAGGTGTTGGTTTACAAGTTTGATCCCATTGCCGGCACACTGGCTGCAAACGACCCGCCTTCGGCTTCGATCGCCCCGGGTTCCGGGCCGCGCCACCTCGCGTTTCATCCCAACGGCCGGTATGCCTATGTCATCAACGAGATCAAATGCACTGTCATTGCGTTTTCATACGACGCGAACCGCGGAGTGTTGACGGAACTGCAAACTCTCTCAACGTTGCCCGACGGAGAATCAGTGAGGCCGAATTACAGCACCGCCGAAATCGCAACGCACCCGTCGGGGAAGTTCTTGTATGGCTCGAATCGTGGGCACGACACCGCTGTTGTCTTCGGCATCAACGCGAAAACCGGCAAATTGACCCACCTGGAGAACATTTCGACCGCGGGCAAAACACCGCGCAGTTTTGGCATTGATCCTACCGGCAGGTATTTGTTGGCCGCCAACCAGGATTCCGACAGCGTGGTCGTCTTTCGCATTGACCAGACGACCGGGCACCTGACGCCGACTGGCAGCCGCATTGAGGTTGGAGCGCCGGTGTGCGTGGTGTTCGTTCGGGCCGATGGATGAACCTGGAGCGGATGGTTGCAACCCACGCGGCTGGCAGACGACTTCACAAACTCGCTTGCTGACGCAGTGGCAGGAAATGCCCTACTGCGCCCCCCATTTGGTGCCCTTCAGGAAGGCCAGCAAATCACCCAACTCCTGTCGGTTGAGCTGTTCATCCAGTCCTTGCGGCATGACGGACACCGTGCCCGGGCGAATCTCGGTGATGTCCGCACGCGCCACTCGTACCTCGGTGTTCGGCCCCGTGGCGAGAACGACCTCATCGGCGGCGTCTTTCTTCAACACACCGCTGATCTCGTCGTTCGATTTTGTCACGACGATCACCGGCTCGTAGCTGCGCACGAAACTGGCGCTGGGATAAACGATGGACTCCAGCAAATCGCGCTCGGTGCGCACTTCGCCGATTTTCGTCAGGTCGGGGCCAACATGGCCGCCAAGGTAGCCGATCGAGTGGCACGTGGAGCAGGCCGTTTTTGGACTGTTGAAGATTGCCTGGCCCCGCCGGATGTCTCCCTTCGGCAGCGACGCGAGGAGTTCTTCCAGATGCGCCTTTTGTTTCGCCGCGTCCGCGTTCAACGACAGGAGCAATGCTTCGCCGTCCTTTCGCACGGATTCAGGAAACTTTTCCAGCAACGGCTTGAGCTGGTCGGCGCGAAGACTGTTCAACGCCTTCGATCCTTTCAACGCGGCGACGAGTTTGGTCCCGACCGCTTCGGCGCTCGTGTGGGCAAACGCGCTGATAAGCCGGGAAACTTCCAGCGGCCCGGCCGTCTCAAGCGCATCAGCCAGTGCAAGCAATTGGTCATCGGCCAACTCTGCGCGGCCAACCACTGAAGCGGCCGTCGAACGGATTTCAGGCGGCTTTGCCGAACCGAGGTTTGAAGCGAGGAATTCAAAGAGTCCGGGTTCGACGTCTTTGAGCCCGTTGCGCATCGCTGCAAGAGCGTCCAGGCGCAGATCAACCGGACGCGATGAGTTGCGACCGATCTTCAGCAACGACCCGGAGAAGTCGGGTGCATTTGCCTTTCCTGCCGGCAGGGCTCGAACAGCGGCAGTGGCCGCGTGAAGGATTGCGTCATCGGCATCCGCCAGCGCGTGCGAAAGGCCGGTTGACCACGAAGCCGGAACTTCTTTGAGCGAGGTTTGCGATATGGCGCGCAGGGCGGCAAGCCGGCTTTCTTTGGAGCCGGTTGCGCAGGATTCACCCAGCAAATCCTGAATCGCGGAACTGCGGGCCAGTTGCGCCAATTGATGCTGCATCGTTTCAAGGTCGGTGTCAGCCAGATGTTGATTCGCCAGTCGTTCCCGAAAGAATGAGGCGAGAGTGCCACCCCAATCAGGGTGATGACCGACGATCCAGTTCGCCGCCGAGCGCAGGTGTTCGTCCGATGCGTTGAGGAATGGCAGAACGTCCGATGCTTTCAGATCACTGCCGTCCATCTGGTCGAGAGCGATGAGAGGTGACGGACCGAATTCTACTGCGTGTCCTTCGAGGAACCGCGTCGCCTCAATTGCTCTCGCTTCAATCAGTGCGTAGCAAAGACTTTGTTGTAAAACTCGATCCTTGCCGAATTTCATAGCTTCGGAGTCGAAGCTCGCGAGCAAACCCACAGCCGTTAACTTGGAGAACGTGCATGTTCGGCCAATGGTTTCGAATGCGGCTCTCCATTCCTGCGGGCTCATAAATTCGTTCAGACTCTTCGCCACGTTTTCGCCTCCTGCCCTATCTCGATGAAGAGAAATTGAGTCGTACGCAGCCAGTCGAACCGCTTCTTCAAAATCATCCGTTCCGACGCGGACGGCCGCCCTGGCTTCGGACGATTCGATTCGTGTTAAGGCCCATAGAGCATTTTGTCGCGCCCGAGTCGTGTATGGCAACTTCGCGATCTGCTCTTCGCGCCAGTGATGATATCGGTTAAGCCATTCGCCCTTGTTCTTGGCGCGCTTGTCCTTGAATCCGTTTGTGTCCTTTCCTGACGAAACAATTCTGCGCAGCGCGGGCAGCGAGGCATCTGCTTTTTTCGCTAAGCTTTCGATAGCGTGTTTCACTACAGCAGGGCGTGCATCATCAAGAAACTTTGCAAGTTCACTAGGTTTCATTCGTGCCCAGGCGATCCTCAGTCCCCGGGGATCTTCCAATTTTTCCCCCTCACGCTTCCGCACTCGATAAACCGCCCCCAGCACGTCCGGCTTGGCGAGCTGGGAACTTGGACAACACAGTTTGTACCAACCGCCGGTGTCCAGCACGAGCAGGCTGCCGTCGGCGTCTTCGAGAACGTCAGTCGGATGAAAATCCACGCTGTCGGAGACAAGGAAATCGCTGTCGGTGCTGGCGTAGGTCGCGCCCTTTGGTTGCAGAATGTGGCGCGTGACTTTGTGCAGGTTGAAGGTCGTGGCAAAAAAATTGTCGCGATAGTCGTTCCCAAACACGGCGCTCTCGTAGCGGCAGAGACCGCACTCGGCGGCGTTGCCGGCCTCGTAAAACGGGTGCATCAGTTCGGGACCGGTCCGCTTTACGCGTCCGTCTTCAAGCACGTCGTTTTGTTTGCCGAACACACCGCCATAGACCGCGTGCGCGATGCCGTCGCGGTAACCGGGCTGGCTGAAGTCAATGAACGTGCTGGTGAAAATGGCTTCGCCTTCGGGGGTGAACGCGACCTCGACCGGATTGTCCATACCGCCCGACATAATGACATCAAGGTCCGAACCATCCGGGCGCGCGCGATAGATATGCGCAGCGCGGTCGTTGAGCACCCGGCCATTGCCAAGTTTGTGGGTCTGTTCGGCGAACGCGCCCTTCGTCCAGTAAATATAGCCGTCCGGGCCAAGGTAGGGGCCGTGAATGTCGTTGGCGCAGCCGGTCAGTGTGCCGCCCTTGAACCATTCCTCGCGTTTGTCCGCGACGCCGTCGCCGTCGGTATCGGTGAACTTCCAGATGCTCGGGGGTCCGGCGACGTACACCGAACCGTCATGCCACAAGCAACCCTGGGGAAACATCACCTTGTCGGCGAACACAACCGACTTGTCAAAACGGCCATCGCCGTCCGTGTCTTCGAGCCGAATGATTCGGGCGGACGGATTCTTGAGTTGTTCGTCCGGTTTGGCATTGGATCCGGATGAGTCGGTCACGTAAAGGCGGCCGTGGTCATCGAAGCTCGCGCTGACCGGGCGTTGGACAAGATTGGTGCTGGAGACCAATTCGACCTCGAAACCGTCGGGGACCGTCAACGTCTGGTCGCCGAATTTGAATTGCGCGGCGAAGGTGAGGGGCCCAATGAGAGTTGCGGCGGCGGCGGCGGCGCGCAGTGCGAAAGGGTTCATCCGTTGATTATAGCCGGAACCCGGCAAAAACGTCAGCAGGAAAATCGATGCACTGAGCAGAGGTTTCGCCGGGCCGCAATGAAGCCTGGCCGGCGGAGGGCACAAAATCTCGGCGACCGACGAAACCAATGAAGCCGGGCCTTAAAAATTGAACGTGAACTGGGCGTAAAGAAAATCGGCGTCGGTCGCGCCACCCGGCAGGCCGGCAAGAGAACTATTCACGTAGTTGCCGACGAAAAAATGCCCGTAGCCTCCTTGAAGTATCGCGTACGGTTTAATCGCGTAAGTCGCGATGAGGTTCACCTCCGAGCCGACGTAGCTGCTGTAGTTTGGGTTAATGCCGTAACCGTTTCCGGGAGTCGCCGCCAGACCGCCGCGGCGGACTCCAGCCACAGTGTAGAACGAGTCGTGTGTGTCCGCCAGCCAGAACGCATGGCCGTCGAGAGTAACAGTCAATTGCTTGATGGGTTTGAGCGAGCCGCTCAGGCGCAGATTGTGGATGTTTTGTAACGAAACAAAATCCATGTACCCATAGGATTTGTGATTCGTTGGAAAGAGATTGTCGAACGTCTCGTGCTTTCCGTCAGCCGGGTCGCTGTCGCCGGAGGCGAAGTTGTATTCCAGACCGAGGCGCGGGGCGCCGAAGGCGTTCTTCCACGTGTAGCCGCCGGCGATGTGGGCAGCGAAGGCTTCCTGATCGAGGCTCGGACCGGCGACGGTTTCCTTGTACCGGCCGAATTGTCCCGCCAGTTCTGCTTCGTAATCCCAGGCGCCGAACTGTCCGGGCAGGGATTTCACGCGCAAACCGATCGTGTAAATATCCCGTGGCGTGGCTCCGCCGGCCTGTGGCGTGGCACCTGCGTTGGCGGCCGGCGAACCGGGGCCAGTGTTGCGCGCCAGAAAATAGAGCTGCGTCTCCTGTCGAGGGATCAGCGTTTTCGTGGACGCATAAATGCCGGAGAAATACTCGTAATCGTTCGAGGTGTTGAAGTTGTTCTCGTCGATAAGGACGGGTCGGCTGACAAACGCGTCCACCCAAAAGTCCGTGGTTTCGTAGCGCAGTTTGGCGGCGTCGAACACACGCGGTACATTGAGCCAGTCGGAGGTGCCGACGAGGCGCTCGTCGCCGTAAACCAGTTCTTGACGGCCCACTTTGGCCGTCAACGGGAACTGCGCCGCGTTGCCGAGCGAGAGGTAACCCTGATGCAGATCAAGTGCGCCGTCTGAATCCGGGTTGGGATTGCGATCATCTCCGGTTGACGAACTGTTCCGTCCTTCAACATACGCTCGGAACCACGGAACCGGGGAATAACCCAGGTGCAGTTTGGAGCGCAATAACAGATAAGTGTTGTCCGGATCACCTCCGATCTTGCGGAAATCCAGCGCGCCGGGCTGCCCGGCTGCCGCGAAATACTCCTTGTGCTCCTCGCGTGCGCGGAACTGGCCGCCAAGGTCCCAAGGCTTGAAAAAGTCCGATTCACCGCGAAGCCAGTCGTTGACCAGACCCGCCGCCTGCGGCGTCGCAATGGCCGCTTGAGGTGTCGGCGTAGAAGCCGCGCTCCCGTTATTGGTCGAGGGCGGCGGTTTGTTGTCGTCCGCATAAACCGCGTTGATAATAGCCAGAACCGTGGCCCCTGCGGTGGCGAAGCGATTAACGGTTTGCATGTGACAAGGAATCCCGCTGCATATTCGAGATTGTCAGCGTGCCGGGCTCGGTATCAAGAACAAGAATCGACCGGCTCCAGCGGGCGACGTGGCCTGTACGCGCGGATGGGCCCGTTCGAAAATAAAGGCCCCTTACTGACTGGCTCGGTGACGTTCACCTTTCGTTGACACGCAGCACCGAGTCCCTTACTAAAGCCGTATGAAAACTGCCGTTCAGCCGGTTTTGGCTTTGTTGTACTTCGCGATTCTTAATGTTTCACGCGCGGCGGAAACGCCGGCCACTTTCAAGGTCAGCGAATTCACATTCGCCCGACCGGCGGGTTGGGAATGGGTGGCGAGCACCTCGCCCATGCGCAAAGCCGAACTCAAGGTGGTGGACGCAAAGACGAAAGCCGAGGCGGAAGTTGTTTTTTATCATTTCGGGCCCGGCAACGCCGGAGGCACACAGGCGAACGTGGAGCGATGGTTCCGGCAATTTGCTGAACCACGCGAAAAGATCAATGCGAAGACTGAGGAGGTCACCGTGGGCAAACACAAGGTGACTTACGTGTCGGCGGAAGGAACCTACAAGAGCGGCATACCGGGCGGGCCGCAGACGCCGATGCCGAATTACGCGCTCGCCGGCGCAATCATCGAAGCGGAGCAGGGGAGCGTCTTTGTGAAGCTGACCGGACCGAAGGATTTAACCAGGGCAGCGACGGCGGACTTTAAGAAGATGGTCGAAGGTGCGCTGAAATAAAAACGCTGCGTCCACCAGCCGTCGGCTTCACGAAACGGGTTCGCCGAACTCACAGTTGTAGGTCTTGCCGCATTTCGTGCAAACGGCGTCAACGATGTCGAGGTCGGGCGACCAGGAATAGACCTGACCGCAGCCGGGACACTTGACCACGTAGCTCTTCCTGCTTTTCTGATACTCCTCGAACATCTGTTGCGCCGGCGTGGACAGATCCTGGACTTCGAGCACTGTCAGCGCGCGCGAATCGAACGTCCCGCCCGCCGACAGGCGCGTCGCCTGTGCGTTGATGACGGTTTCAAAACAATTTCTGACCAGGCGCGCGTTCCCGAAGTTTTCTCCACGTTCCTCGTGCAAAT
>DATNDF010000483.1 GCA_035607015.1 Candidatus Angelobacter sp.
ACGAGCTTTTCGGTGTAAAGCCTCACCTGGGCGGGATCGAAACCCGATACGGTCAGCGCCCGGGCAATTTGTTCCTCCCGCAATTGAGCGATCAAACGCGCCATCCAACGCGCATCGTCAACGGTCATTTCCTCGAAAGCCGCGGTTCGTTCGATGGGTTTGAACCCCACGATGCGAAAGCGTCCGCCGGCGCTGGATTTCGTGAACGAAGACGTGAAACGGTCCGGCCGCTCACCACGCGGCGAGAAAAAGCTGCTGCCCTCGCCCAGCCCGCCGCCGAGGTCGCTGAAGTAGTGGCGCAGCTCTTTTCCATCGTCCGTTGCGACCAGTTTCAGACGTGTGTTTTCAAAACGTGAATCGAACCATCCAAGCCAGGCGGCCAGCAGCCCCGCGCCGCGCAACTCGCGGAGGTTTTCGTGGCCGGCCTGGCCGAAGTCCCACGGACCGATGCTCCGGGTGTTCTCCTCTTTGATCTGCACGTTGGCGGCCACGGTGACAAGGTGATCGATTTGCGCCTCGACTTCAGGGCGGAAATTTTCCGGCTCATCTTCCGGGTGTTTCTTTCTGGAATCGCGAAAAAGGCGGCGCTTGAGTTCACTCCCTGAAATGCGCCCGCCGTCTTTCATGGCGGCAAACGCGATGTAATCGAACGGATCGTAACGCCGTTGCAACTTCATCGTGTAAAGCGGAATGAAACCCAGAAGGCGGAACGTCGTCTTGATCTCCTTGCGCTGATGAAATTCGCGCAACAGACGGCGGTCGTACCGGATTTTCAAATGCTCGGCGTGGTCGGTTGGATCAACGTGGTAGCCCAGCGCCCAAAAAATGCGCGCGGTGAACGGTTCCGAGCTTGTTTCGCCAAACTTCACCTTCATCCGCAGGCCGCCGCATCGAACCTCGAAACCCGGGTTCGTGCCGTAACTCGTCTTCGGCGCGTCGTAAATGCAAAGCGGGTCCTCGAATCTTGGAAGCTCGTTTCGACCGAATCCGTGATAAACGTCCCGGTCGCTGATTGACGGCGGACGCGACCAGAACGTCGAGGATACCGGATCTTCCTTGCCGGGATCACCTTCGTCATTCGAGCGGGCGTCGAGGTTGGTCGCGCGTCTGTGTCCCTGCCCGATGGAGTAACGCCAGCGTTCCAGCGCCGCGAACGGGAACTCGATGAAGTCCAGGTTTGCCGGCACCGGGAGACGGTGATTGTTGTTGATGGCGGAAGTAATTTCCTCCATTGCATGAATGAGCCTCTCGCGCGACGCAACGTCGCGTGTTTCGAGGACGGCACGGGCCAGGCGCCGGATTTCCTTCAATCCGTGCAAATCATGACGCGTGAACCGGCCGTCGGGTTCGTTGAAATACCGGCTCAACTCATCGCGGGTCATTTCCGCTGGCGGTTTCATCGTGACCATCTCTTCACGATGCTGCCTCCGTTCTTTTCCCTCCTGTTCCGCGCGGTCGATCAACTCATCCATCGCGCCGATGGTTTGGATCAATCCGTCGTCCGACCGGACGTCGAACTTCATCCGTTTCGGCGCCGGGGGCGAAGGCAACGACAGCTCGCGTCCGTTCCCGACACCCAAGCCGGACACGGCCGTTGAGAAAAGAAGCGCAAGCCCCGCGCACCGGTTGATTCCGGCGAGAAACCTTCCCGGTGGCCGGTATCGGATCTGGAAAAAACCTGGCATCACTCGCCAAAACTGATTCCCAAAGCCCTCGCCGTTTGCACAAGGTCGCCGTCGAGCGGCACGGTGCGCAGGCGGCCAATGGCGTCGGTGATTTTTACGGCAACGGTGTCGGGCGGCCGCAACGCGACCATGTAGCCGTACTGTCGGTCCGCGACGAGTTGGACGGCCCGTGCCCCGAATCGCGTGCACAACAGGCGGTCGAAGGTCGTTGGCCCGCCGCCGCGTTGCAGGTGGCCGAGAACACAGACGCGCGTTTCCTTGCCGGTCCGCTTCTCGATTTCCGCCGCGACCGCCGCGCCGATCCCGCCGAGCCGGGTTTCGCGATTGTCCTGCTCGCCGCCGTTGGTCACGAATCCCTTGCCCTGTTCGTGTGCGCCCTCGGCCACGACAACGAGCGTGAATTTTTTGCCCTGTTGCTCGCGCTCGATGACCTTGGCGCAGACGCGCTCGTAGCGAAACGGAATCTCGGGGATCAAAATCACGTCGCCGCCGCCCGCGATGCCCGCATGCGCCGCGATCCATCCGGTGTAGCGGCCCATCACTTCCAGCACCATGACGCGATTGTGACTCTCTGCGGTGGTCCGGAGCCGGTCCAGGGCGTCGGTCGCGCACGCGACGGCCGAGTCGAATCCGAACGTCATCACGGTCGCTTCGAGATCGTTGTCGATCGTCTTGGGAACGCCCACCAGCGGCAGGCCGTGCTCGAAGAGTTGTTGCGCGATGGTGAGCGACCCGTCGCCCCCGACGCAGACCAGTGCGCGCAAACCCGCCTGATCAAAATTACGTTTCGCTTGTTGAAGGATTTCAGCGGGAACCTTTCTGACGTCACCGTGACCGGTCTTCGCGACGAACCGCCCCTTGTTCGTTGTGCCCAGAATGGTGCCGCCGAGAAGCAGCAGGCCGTCCATCTCGTGATAGTTGAGGGCGCGGTAACGCAGGTCCAGCAGTCCCTCATAGCCGTCGAGGAATCCTATGGTTTCCCAGCCACGCTTGGCGGCGGCCTTGACCACGGCGCGGATGACCGCGTTCAACCCGGGACAATCACCGCCGCCCGTGAGAATGCCGATGCGCTCGCTCATGCCGGGCGAATCGTAACCGACCATCCACAATCGGCAATCTGTATCGGGATGCCTACGAGTCAATCATTCACGAGACTTGGTTTTGCACGCACCGCGCGCCTTTAGAAAAGCGAACATCTCTCAACTTCACTAACCTTTCGTGTTGCTTGAAATCCAAATGCCGGGAGCCCACTGAAAGCGGTAACTGTCGGGTTTTTTCGCAGGTGTGTAATTTGGGGGCCCAATTTCCAAAAAGAGCCAACCGTTCGCCAACGAATGTCTCCAAACAACAATGACAACATTTCTTTCTGTATCTGCAGTCACCGTCATCGGTTCGCCCCACGGGCTTATTTGTTCAAAGGGCGGAGCGGGGACCTTTGTATTCGCACCTATCGATTCGCCGTTAGCCTTCGCCACTTCTTGTTGCGCCCAGGCTCTGAGGGTTGAAGGAGTGGTAACTGAAGTCAGTCCCGCTGCGAATCCATTCACTGTGGATTTGTATCCGGGAGTGCATGACGGCAAAACCAGACAGCTTATGATTGGCAAGAACGCACACACCGAGAAGCGTTTCACCGCACTTGTTCCCGAACGGTTAGATTGGCCCTTCTTCACTCCCACTCAATCGTGCCCGGCGGCTTGCTGGTGAGATCGAAGACGACGCGGTTGAGGCCGCGCACTTCATTGGTGATGCGCAGCGAGATCTTTTCCAACAACTCGTAGGGCAGCTTCACCCAGTCCGCCGTCATGCCGTCCTGCGATTCGACGGCGCGGATGGCGAGGGTCCAGTCGTAAGTCCGCTCGTCGCCTTGCACGCCCACGCTGCGAACCGGCAGCAGCACCGCGAACGTCTGCCACGTCTTGTAATAAAGCCCGCTCGCCTTCATCTCCTCGACGACAATCGCGTCGGCCCGTCGGAGAACCTTCAGTTTCTCCGGTGTCACTACCCCAAGGCAACGCACGGCGAGGCCCGGCCCGGGGAACGGCTGGCGGTAAACGATCTCTTTCGGCAGGCCGAGTTCCAGCCCGAGCTGGCGCACTTCGTCCTTGAACAGACATTTCAACGGCTCGACCAGCTTGAACTTCATCTTCTTGGGCAGGCCGCCGACGTTGTGATGGCTTTTGATCATCGCCGCAGGATTGCCCGCGATGGACACCGACTCGATCACGTCGGGGTACAGCGTGCCTTGCGCCAGGAATTTCGCCTTGCCGGCGCGTTTGGTCGCCGTCTGAAAAACCTCGATGAACGTCCGGCCGATGATTTTGCGTTTGCGCTCCGGGTCGGTCACTCCCTTGAGCCGCCGCAAAAACAGCTTCGAGGCGTCCTCGTAGAGCAGCTTGACACGGAAGTTGCGGCCGAAGACTTCCTGCACGACTTCGGCTTCGCGCGCGCGCAGCAGGCCGTTGTTGACGAAGATGCAGGTGAGCTGGTCGCCGATGGCCTTGTGAATCAGCGCGGCCGCGACGCTGGAATCCACGCCCCCGCTCAGACCGAGGATCACTTTCTCGTTGCCGACCTGGGAGCGGATTCCCTCGACCGCCTGCTCGACGTAGTTGCGCATGGTCCAGTCCCTGCCGCAGCCGCAGATGCCATGGACGAAGTTGGAAAGGATTTCGAGGCCGCGCGGCGTGTGAACGACCTCCGGATGGAACTGAATGCCGAACAGGTTTTTCGCCCGGTTTTCGATGGCGGCGTAATCGGAGTTCTCCGTCGCGGCCACGGGTTTGAACCCGCCGGGCAGCCGGGTGAGCCGGTCGCCGTGCGAATTCCAGACCTGCAGCTTGCCGGGCAATCCCTGGAACAACGCACATGAGCCGTCGCGCACCGTCAGGATGCCCTTGCCGAACTCGCGTTTCTGGCCCGGCTCGACCCTGCCGCCGAGGAACTGGCCGATAATCTGGACGCCATAACAGATGCCGAGCACGGGAATGCCGAGTTTGAAGATGTTTTTGTCGGGCAACGGCGCGTCCTTGGCATAAACACTGGCCGGGCCGCCGGACAGGATCAGGCCGCCAGGTTTGAGAGCAGCGATTTTCTTTGCCGGCGTGTCGTAGCGCAGGATGGTGGAATAGACGTTGCACTCGCGGATGCGACGCGCGATGACCTGCGTGTATTGGGAGCCGAAATCGAGAATGACAATTTGCTCGTTCATCCGAAATGAAGGGGAAGTCTTTTACGGCACTGACCGGATTTAGCGAGAGAAAAATCAGGAACCCTGACGTCCGGGTTAGCCACCACGCGACCAACGAACGCAAAAAGGAAAGTTCTCCGGCGGCTCAGGCACGCTTGGTCAGATCGTCAGCCGCGACGAAGAGCAAATGGTTCGTGGCTGGCAAAAACGTCTCGAACCAATTTTATCCGCCCTTCAGTCCGTGAATGAATCTTGACCGGCTTGATTTGCCGGCAATTGCCGGGCTACTTCGGCACGACCTTCGCCGTGCCTGTGGCCGCGTCATAGACGAACTTCATCCCGTAAGGCGCGTCGGGGATTCTGGGCAGATACTTTTCCGTGACCAGTTCGTTCAGATCCTTCGGATAATGTTCTTCGGCGGCGTTGAACTGTTGAATCGTCTGGTTCAACGACACGGTGTCGATGGTCTTCTCCGAGTTCTTTTTGGCCTTGGCGATGGCGCCCAGATAATCCACCGGCGCGGTGACCGGGTTCCCGCTGGAATAATTCTCGTTGGTTGAGGAGGTCGTGGACGCGGCCTCTTTCTTGCCGCAGCCTGTCAGCGCCAGACCGCCCAGCAAAAGAAGTGGAAGGAGGTTTTTCATGCGATTAACTTAGCCGACTTTGTCGCAAATCCAAGGGGGAAACAAAAAGGGCCAGGCCGTCATTGAGGCGGCCTGGCCGGTCAATCTCTCTTTTGCCTGCGTTACTTTTTCGGCGCGGGCGCGTTCGTTGCCGGCGGAGAGGACATATCCCCGCTGTCGCTACAAGCGACGAAGAACGAAACACTGACCAGCGCCAGAAACAGATACGTTATGAGCTTTTTCATGCTGTAATTTTAACCCGTGGCCACCGGACGCCAAGCGGAAATTTCACGTATTTTTCAATGCCTCCGCCGCCAGTCCACGCGCGCATTCGACCAGTTCACGGTCCCGCGCCAGATCGCCAAAGCGAAACGGCGGCAGGCCGCTTTGCTCGCGGCCGAGCAGTTCGCCCGGCCCGCGCAGTTTCAAGTCCTCTTCGGCGATGCGAAATCCGTCGTTGGTTTCTTCCAGCACTTTCAACCGCTCCCGTGCCTCGTCGGATTTGACGTCAGCCACCAGGATGCAATACGACCGGTGCGCCCCGCGGCCGATGCGCCCGCGCAGTTGGTGGAGTTGCGCGAGTCCAAATCGTTCGGCATTCTCGATGAGCATCACCGTGGCATTCGGCACGTCTACGCCAACTTCGACCACCGAGGTCGCCACAAGCACCTGAATCCGGCCCGCGCGGAAACCGGCCATCACGCGCTCTTTCTCCTCCGGCTTGAGGCGCCCATGCAGCAACCCGGCCTGGAACGGAGTGAATTCTCTTTGCAGCCTCTCCCATTCTTTCGTCACGGCCTTCAACGCCTGGTTATCCGTTTCTTCGACGCGCGGATAAACCACGTAGGCCTGTCGGCCTTCCTTAAGTTTGCCGCGGACGAATTCCAAAACCCTCGGTAGCTTTTCGGCGGAGCGCACGAAGGTCTGGATGCGACCGCGGCCGGCCGGAAGCTCGTCAATCACTGAAATGTCGAGGTCGCCGTACAGCGTGAGACCCAGGGTGCGCGGAATCGGCGTCGCGGTCATTACCAGCAGGTGCGGGTAGCGGCCCTTGCGCACGAGCTTTTCGCGCTGCGCGACGCCGAACTTGTGCTGCTCGTCAATGACGGCCAGGCCGAGGTTTTCGGGCGAGAAACCGGATTCAAGGAGCGCATGGGTGCCGATGAAAAGGCGCGAGACACGTGACGCAACCTGCAGAGTCTTCCGTCCGCCTGTGCGCAACTGCACGTCAATTCCCAACGGTCCAAGCCAGCGGCTGAACGTTTGAAAATGTTGATAGGCCAGAATCTCGGTCGGCGCCATGAGCGCGACGTTGAAACCGCTTTCGAGCGTCATGAGCGCGGCACACGCCCCGATGACCGTTTTGCCCGAGCCGACGTCGCCTTGCAGCAACCGGCGCATCGGTTGCGCGCCGCCCAGGTCCCTGCGGATCTCACGCAAGACCCTGGTCTGCGCGCCGGTCAGGGTGAAACCGAGCTGCTTGAGAAACGGTTTGATCAAACGGTTGTCGCCGGCGCATGGCAGTCCGCGCGCGCTGGCCTGAAGTTTTTTGCGCCGGCGCTGAATCTCCAGTTGGAGTTCGAGAAATTCGTCCAGCGCCAGCCGCTGCCGGGCAATCTCCACGTCCGCCATTTCCCCGGGGAAATGCAACAGGCGAATCGCGCCGGCCCGCGCGGGAAACGGGCCGCAGCCGCAAGTCCCCGCTTGCGAACCGTGAGCCGGGGACTGTCCGCGCAACCTGAAGGTCGCGGCTGCAGCGTGCGCGGTGATTTCGGGCCGTGGCTCGGGGATGTGCGCCTCGTGCTCTTCGAGCGTTCGCCAGATCAACGAACGCAGCCAGCGCTGGGGCAATCCCTCGGTGAGCGGATAAACCGGCACGATGCGATTGAGATGAATGAAGTTTTCCTCGCCCGCCTCGACGATTTCGGTTTCAGGGTGGTCCATGGCTCGCGGCTTGAGTGAAACGGGCCTGCCATAGGCGAGCACTTCATCGCCCTGCTGAAAGTATTTTTCCATGAAAGGCAGGTTCCACCACCGGCAATGGAGCCGCGCAGTGCCATCATCGAGGATGAACTCGAAGACGGATTTGCTGCCGCCGCGCCAGCGTTTGAGGCCGAGGGCGATGATTTTCCCCCGGACAACGGCGGCCTCGCCGGACCGCAGGTCCACGACGGCGCGGAAGCGGCGGCGGTCCTCGTGGCGTCGAGGCCGGTGCAGCAGCAGGTCGCCGACGTTGTGCAGTTTCAAGCGAACCAGTTGGGCCGCGCGTTCGGATCCGACCCCGCGCAGCGTCGTGAGGGGGGCTTCCAGCGGATTGGCGGGCAGCGCGGTTGACACAGAAAGGCTTTTAGGGACAAAAACGCAAAAGGGAAAATGAATTCGATCAGGCGCGTCGTGATGGTGATTCGTGGTTTCGCGCAGACCGGTGGAACATCAAAAGAGGGTGAGGGGCCGGGCGAGGGTTTCCCAGCCCGCCTTCCACGCGAACCAATCTTAAACTTTGATCTTTGAAGTTACCGTTCTGGATTTAAGCTCGGGTCCAATGGCGATTGATCCTGAATCTCCACTCGACAGTCTCTGGCAGGAGTACGGCAAGGTGTTCGATGATTTCGACGACCTGACACTGGCCCGCTGGCTGGCGCAAACGCTGGGGCAACTGGAGGGGCGCGCCTGGCGGTTGTCGCATCCGCTGCTCGGGGCGTACCGGCTCGCGGCGCAAGTCTCGCACGACCGGCAGATCTGGCTGAAACGTCTTGTCAATCCGCCCGCCAGGTATGTCGAGGCTCCCTGCTGTCGCGCGCCGCTGCTGCCGCTGCTCACGCGCGACGTGCTGGAATCGGGCCTCGTTTGCCAGCATTGTTCGGGCACCGCCGTGCCGCTGGATGAGATTCCTGCTGAATTGCAGCCGGCGATCAAATCATGGGCGGAGGAGTACGCGCCGGTTCACGCTGTCGCCCACTGGGAAGACCGCCAGCGCAAAAGCGTCGGCAACTACGACCGCGCCTTCGAGAACGCGGCCAGGGAAGCCGAACGGTTGCTCGCCCAGGCGGGCACGCAGGTCGCGCCGAAGTTTTTGGACTTTTACGCGGCGGCGATTTGGGAAGACCAGGACGAATGTCTGGAAGTGCGCCCGGAGGACGTCCCGTTGTAAAAGATTTTCTCGTTGTCCCGCTGATCACGAGCGAAACACAGGCAAAACGACACGAATGAAGACGAATTCGCCGTTGTCGCGCCCTGCCGCCGTTGCTACAAATGCGGCATGAAGAAGCTCTTCAAGTGGATGTTCCGGCTGATCCTCGCGCTGCTCTTCCTTGTTCTGGTGTTGGTTCTGTTCCTGGATCAGATCGCGAAGTCCCTCGCGGAGCGGGAAATCCGGTCGCAGACCGGGCTGGAGGTGAAGATTGGAAGGGTTTCCATTGGTTTGAGAAAGCCCACGCTCACCGTCGAGAATTTCAAGCTCGTCAATTCTTCTGACTTCGGAGGCTCGACATTCATGGACATTCCCGAATTGTACGCCCAATACGACCTGTCGGCGTTGCGTTCGTGGAAAGTCCATTTGAATCTGGTGCGGTTCAACCTCGGCGAACTGCACATCGTCCAAAACAAAGACGGAAAAACCAACCTCCAGGCGCTGCAGGAACACCAAAAACGGAACCCGCCGTCTTCTACATCGGTCGGATCCAGGGCTGAATTTGAAGTCATTGACACCCTCAAACTGACCGTTGGAAGGTTGAAATTCACGAGCGAAAAAAAACCGGCCGACAACGAAGAAGTTTACGTCGGTTTGAAAAGCGAAACCGTCAGGAACGTGAAGTCGTTTCAGGATCTTCAGCCGCTCGTCGCGCGGATCGCACTGGAAAAGGGGATGAAATTCCTTTCCGACGGGCTGCTGGATCAACCGAACGCGCCCGGGAAAGCCGTGAACTCCGTTGATAAAGAGCCGCAGAAAGCACCCGCCGGTCCGGCCGAAGCAACGGAAAAGAAATGACAGATGGCGACACTCGACAAGGCCGTGGGCGGAAAGTTCAAAGTCTCGGCGTCGTTCGCGTTGGAAGCCCGCAGGACGTTCGTGCTCGCCGGATCAGTTGTCGAGGGCGAGGTCCGGGCCGGCATGTTCGTTCGCATACCGCTCAACCGCGAGCTCACCGTCGTGGTGCCGATTGACGCGGTTGAATCGGCACGCCGCGCGGGAGTGGACGAGGTCTGTCTCTGTCTCAACTACGCAGAGCCGGAAGATCTGGAGATCTGGAAGGGATTGAACCTCGGTGGAACGGTCCTCCACGTCGCGAAGGAAGCAAACCGTTCCGCAACGGGCGCTAAATCTTCACCTTGAACTCCTCGCCCCTTCTGAGCGAAAGGGCGAATGCGGCCATCAGTTCGGGTATCTTTCCCAGGTCTTTGAGACTCACGACCTCCACCGGGGAGTGCATGTAGCGATTGGGCAGGCTGATCAGCGCGCTGGGGATGCCGCCGCGCGTCCAGAAAATCACATCGGTGTCCGTCCCGCTCGTGCTCGACTGCGCCTCGTGCTGCAAATGGATTTTTTTCTGCGCGGCAACCGCTTCGATGCGCGTGACCACCTCCGGATGATTGCCGCCGCCGTGCGTGAGAGTCGGCCCGCCGCCAATTTTCACGTCGCCGTGTCGCGGCCTGCTCACCGTCGGATAGTCCGTCGCATGCGTCACGTCCACCACCAGCGCCACGTCCGGCTTGAGGGTATAAGCAATCTGCCGCGCGCCCAGCAGACCGGTTTCCTCCATGATGTTCGAGACGGCGCAGACCTCCGCGTTCAGCCGGCGTTTCGAATCGCCCAACAGTCGCAGCGCCTCTGCGACAGCGAAGGTCCCAATGCGGTTGTCGAAGGCGCGCGCCACGGCCAGATCGTTCCGCAACAGTTCAAACTCGTCCGCCAGCGTGATCGGGTCGCCGATGGCGACGAGCTTCTGCGCTTCCTTGCGGCTGTTCACGCCGATGTCAATGAACAGGTCGTGCATTTCCGGCAGTTTCCGCTCCTTGTCCATCTTGCTCAAATGCGGGGCCACGTTTCCGACGACGCCCTTGACCGCCCCGTTGCGCGTGTGAATGAGCACCCGCTGCGCCTTGGTGATGGCCGCGTCAATGCCGCCGAGCTTGCGCACGTAGATGAACCCTTCGTCGTTGATGTAATTAACGGTCATCGCGATCTCGTCCGCGTGCGCCGCGAGCATGAGGCGCGGCGAGCCGCCCTTGTTCAATGTCGCGACGCAGTTGCCGTAGGCGTCTGAAAAGGTCTCGTCGGCGAAATCGCTGACGTAATCCAGCCACACGCGCTGCCCGCGCACCTCGTGTCCGGAAGGACTCGGCGTGTTGACGAGCGTTCTCAGGAAATCCAACGACTCTTCGCGCATGCCGTGACTATGGAGTTCAAGGCGTGAAGTTCAAAGTTCAAAGTTGTCCGGACAGGTGGCGTTCACGGCTTGTCCCCCGCGTCAGATCTCTCGTTTTCGCTCGCTTCTCGACACTGGTTGGCGTCTTTGCTACGAACTCCGTGTGCATCGAGAGTCCCTCAAAAAAGCCGGCCGCATTGTCGTGAAACTCGGCACGGGTGTTCTGACCGACAGCCGGAAGCAGCCGGACCTGGCGCAAATGGAGCAACTGGTCGCCCAGGTGGGAGAGCTCCGGAAATCGGGCAGGGAAATTGTTCTCGTCACGTCGGGCGCGGTCGGCGCGGGCATGGGCGCGCTGGGCCTTGCGCGCCGGCCCGCCGGCCTGGCCGAGTTGCAGGCGTGCGCCGCCGTCGGCCAGTCACGGTTGATGACGACCTACGAAAAACTGTTCGCCAGATTTGAAATCCACGTCGCCCAAGTGTTGCTCACACACGATGATTTGCAGCACCACGAGCGGCATCTCAACGTCCGCAACACACTCGTGACGCTGCTCGGTCGCGGGGTCATTCCGATCATCAACGAAAACGACGTGGTCTCCTTCACCGAGTTGAAATTCGGGGACAACGACAAACTCTCGGCGCTGGTCGCGTGTCTCCTGCCGGCGGACCTTCTCGTCGTCCTTACCACCGTGGACGGCGTCATTGAAAACTTCGGCAGGGCAAATCCGCGCACGATTCCGGTTGTCGAACAGATCGACGAACGGATCGAATCACTGGCGGGGGGTACGGACAGTACCACAGCGGTGGGCGGCATGGCCACCAAGATACAGGCGGCCAAAATCGCCACCCGCTCCGGCATTCCGCTGGTGGTCGCCTCGGGAAGGAAGAAGAGCGTGCTCGCCGGCATTGTCGGCGGCCACGAGGAGGGGACGTTGTTTGTTCCCCAACCGAACAAACTGAAAGGCCGCAAACGCTGGATTGCTTTTTTTCATCACCCGAAAGGCGCGTTGTTCGTGGACGCGGGGGCGAAGAATGCGCTGCGTGAAAAGGGCAGGAGCCTGCTCCCGCCAGGCATCGCGCGGTGCGAGGGCGAATTTGCCAAGGGCGAGGTTGTGCGGATTTGCGATCTGGACGGAACCGAATTCGCGCGTGGCATTGCTGATTTCAGCTCCGGCGAGATCAACGCGCGCCAGCTCCGGCGCGTGGAGGTGGTGCATCGGGACAATCTGGTCATCCTCTGAAACAGGCCAATCGATGCTCACCAAAGACGCTTCACCGACGCGGGCCAGGATGCCACTGCCGCAGATCCGAAAGAGCCTCGCCTCGGTTACGGAACAGGAGCTGCGTGAATGGGTCGAGCGGCTTGCGGTGCCGCGCCATTACGGGCACGAACCGGAGGAAAACAAGAACACCGCGTTGTGGATCGCCTCAAAACTCCAAAGCTGGAACTATCAGGTGGAACTGCAGGGACCGTGGTGGAACGTGGTCGCCCTGCCCAGAGATGTTTCCGCGCCACTGATATTGGTGGGCGCTCATTACGACAGCATCGAGGGTTGTCCCGGGGCCGATGACAATGCCAGCGCGGTCGCCGCGATGCTGAGCTGCGCCAAAGCCTGCGCTGCTGTGCCGGGAGGCCCCGCGGTTGGTTTTGTTTCGTTCAATCGCGAAGAAGAGGGGATGCTGGGCAGCCAGAATTTTGTGGAATGGCTGGCAGGTTCCCGTGTGCGGCTGAAATATGCTCATATTCTGGAGATGGTTGGCTGTGCTTCGGAACAGCCCGGGTCGCAGCGAATCCCGCCGGGACTGCCCTTGCGGGTCCCGGACACAGGTGATTTCCTCGCCCTTCTGGCTAATCGCGGTTCTTATCGCGTTCTCGGCAGCCTGCTGGCACATGCGAAGACCTACCTCCCCGGATTCCCGGTCGTCGGATTGCGCGTGACTTTGGGATTGGAGAAATACTTTCCAGTCCTGCTGCGGAGCGACCACGCGCCGTTCTGGCAGCGGCGCATTCCCGCGACGATGTGGACCGACACGTCCGAGTTCCGGAATCCCCTTTACCATCAGCCGGGAGACAGGCCGGAGACGCTCAACTATCCGTTTCTTCGGTCGGTGTCACAATTGTTGGTCGCGTCGGTGCTGTCCAGCTGATTCTGCAGCGTTTGACATGAAAAGGAAGCCCGCCATCGACGACCTTCTTCGCGTCATGGCCAGACTCCGTTCTCCCACGGGTTGCCCGTGGGACCGCGAACAGGATCATAGGTCACTGCGCTTCCACGCGGTCGAGGAGGTCTATGAGCTGATGGACGCCATAGAGGCCGGTGACGATTGCGAGATGCAGGAGGAGTTGGGAGATCTGTTGTTGCAGGTCGTGTTTCACTGTCAACTGGCGCGGGAACGCGGCGCATTCGATTTTGAGCAAGTCGCGCGGCACATCACCGAAAAGCTGATCCGCCGGCACCCGCACGTTTTTGGCTCCCTCAAGGTCAAGGACGTGGACCAGGTCTGGGCGAACTGGGAAAAGATCAAGCGCGCGGAGAAGCAGGGGACACGGCACGCGCGTCCCTCTGCCCTGGACGGCATCCCGAAACACCTGCCCGCCCTGCTTCGGGCCGAAAAACTCGTCAAGAAAGCGCGCAAAGCGGGGGTCTGGCGGAGAAAGGACACGCGGCCCGGTCGTGAAGCAAAATCTCCGGGCAGGCTCGGCTCCCGTGCCGCTTTGGCCAGACAGCTCTTCGCCATCGCCGAGAACGCGCAGGCCCGCGGCTGGTCTGCCGAAGAGTTGTTGCGGTCGGAACTGAAGAAAATCGAGCGCGAATTACGCCGGGTCGAACGCACACAAGTTGCTCGACGTCCGAAGGGAATCTGAATAATTATCGCCACCCTTATGACCGATCCCCGCTACACAAAACTGGCAAAGCTGCTGATTGAATACTCGACCGGACTGAAAAAAGGCGACCGCGTGCTGTTCGATTTGAGCGATGTGCCCGACGAAGCCTCGGTCGAACTGATCCGCGCGGCGCGCGCGGTCGGCGCCATACCGCTGGTTGAAGTCCGTCACACGCGCGTGAACCGCGAGATCCTGCGCGGCACGAACCGGAAACACGCCGAACTCGTTCGCGACGTTGACATGTTTCGCATGAAGAAGGTCCAG
>DATNDF010000484.1 GCA_035607015.1 Candidatus Angelobacter sp.
TGCTGCTGGTCGCCCTGGCCAACAATCTGGGAATCATGTGGGTTGCAGTCGAAGGCACCACACTGGTCTCGGTGCTGCTTGTGGCATTCTACAACGATCGTAATTCGCTCGAAGCTGCGTGGAAATACATCATCATCGGCAGCGTCGGCATCTCGCTCGCTCTTTTTGGTACTATCATGACTTATTTCGCGGCCGCCAACGTCGTGGGGCCGGACTCCAGCGGAGGATTGAACTGGTCGCTGCTCGTCACGGTCGCTGACCGGTTCAACCCGGCAGCGATGCGGCTGGCGTTCGTGCTGATCCTCGTCGGGTATGGCACCAAGGCGGGCCTCGTGCCGATGCATACTTGGAAGCCCGACGCGTATGCCGAGGCGCCCGCGCCGGCAGCGGCCCTGCTGGGTGCGGCTTTCATCAACTGCGCGCTCTACGCCATCACGCGTTTCACGATCCTGGCGGAAAAATGCCTCGGCCACGGATTCACGGGAACACTCCTCGTCACCTTCGGTCTGGCATCCATTCTTGTTGCCGCGCCGTTCGTGCTTGTGCAACGAAACTTTCGTCGTCTTCTTGCCTATTCGAGTATCGACCACGCGGGCATCATGGTGGCCGCGCTTGGTTTCGGCGGCAAACTCGGCGCATTCGGGGCGGTGCTCCACATGCTGTTCCACGCCATCACCAAGCCGTTGATGTTTTTTTGCGCGGGCAACGTGCAACAACACTACGGCACGCCGTTTCTTCGCAAAGTGACGGGTGTCATCCACACGTTGCCGTGGACGGGTGTCCTGTTTCTCGCCGGTACCCTGGCGGTGACAGGCACCCCGCCATTCAGCCTCTTTCAAAGCGAGTTCACCATTCTGAGCGCCGCGCTGACAGGGAAATACAACTGGCAGGCATTTCTTTTCCTCGCGGGCGTTGTAACCATTTTCGCCGGCTTCCTCAACCACATGGCGAAGCTAAATCTTGGAACGCCGCGCTCCGACGCCCCGTCGCCCGTGGCGGAGTGCCCTTGGAAACTGACCGCCATGGCAGCGGTCGGCTCGGGCACGCTGGTACTGGGCTTCTGGCTGCCCGCGCCCGCGCATCAACTCCTACAGGAGGCCGCGCGGATCATCGGAGGAGGTCCGCAGTGAACATCACGCCCGAACTCCAGCCCGTTCTCGCCGACGTGCGCGGGCGCTTTCACGACCGCCTCGACGATGTGCGCGCGCCGCAGCCCAACGAGATTTACCTCGACGCCAGGATCGATCTGGTCGCCGGCTTCTGTGGTCACCTCTACAAAAAGTGGGGAGCGCGGCTCGTCAGCCTGTTCGCCGACGACGCCGGGCCGACGGACGGCGTGTTCCATCTCTACTATGTTTTCGCCCTCGACTCGGCGCACGGTTTTTTCATACTGCGCGTGCCAGTACCGCCGGACCAGCCTGAATTCATGTCCCTCACCAACGCCGTCCACGCGGTCAACTGGCAGGAGCGCGAAGTGCAGGACCTCTTCGGGTTGAAACTTCTGGGCCATCCGAATCCGCGCCGGTGCGCCTTGCACGACGACTGGCCGATCGTGTTTCCGCTCCGCAAGGATTTCGACCTTCATACCCGGCTCCCGCCTTTCGAAGGTGAACGACATCAGTTCCGAGCGGTCGAGGGCGAAGGCGTCTTTCACGTGCCCGTCGGTCCCGTCCATGCCGGCGTCATTGAACCGGGACATTTTCTTTTCAGCGTCGCGGGCGAGCCGGTTCTCTATCTGCAGGTGCGCCTGTTTTATACGCACAAAGGCACCGAGAAGCTTTTCGAAAGCCTCCCCGTGACGCACGGCGTGCGACTGGCCGAAAGCATCTCCGGCGATTCCAGTTTCGCTCATGCGGCGGCATTTTGCCACGCCGTCGAACGGGCCGCACAGTGCGAGGCGCCGCCCCGCGCGCGCGCTTTGCGAACTATCTGCATCGAGCTGGAGCGCATTTACAATCACATCGCCGACATCGGCGCCATCTGCAATGACGTGGCCTTTGTCGCAGCTCACATGCACGCGATTCGACTCAAAGAACGCGTGCTGCGCGTGAACGAAGAACTCACGGGCAGCCGTTTGCTGCGCGGCATGGCCTGCCTTGGTGGCGTGCGATCTGATTTCGACGCAATCCAACTCCGCGCGCTGGCCGGGCTCGTGAACGAACTCGGAAAAGAATTTGGCGAGCTCGTCGAACTGATTCGCGCCAACTCCGGCACCCGCGACCGGCTCGAGACAACCGGCGTACTCAAGCCCGAGGTTGCGCGCGACCTTGGCGTCGTGGGGGTGGCCGGCCGGGCGTCAGGTTTCGATCACGACCTGCGAAGGGACTTCCCGCATGACTTTTACGGGCAGGTGAAATTCACGGTCCCGGTCTTCACGGAAGGCGACGTGCAACGTCGCATGGTAGTTCGGCGCGAAGAACTCTTCCAGTCGCTGGGTATTCTCCGGCAAGTGATCGAGCAGCTGCCAGACGGAGCCTTCCGGGCACCAATAGATGATGTGCCACCCGACCGCGTGGCGTTGGGTTACGTGGAAGGATGGCGCGGGGAGATTTTCCACTGGATACGCACGGCACCCGGCAATCGGCTTGCGCGCTGTAAGGTCAAAGACCCGTCGCTCCAGAACTGGCCCGCGTTGAGCGAGGCCGTCCTCGGCAATATCATCCCCGATTTCCCGGTGGTGAACAAGAGTTTCAACCTGTCCTATTCGGGAACCGACCGCTAGCCATGTTCGAGATAATTAAGAAAAGTCTGGGCACGGGCGTGGTAACAAGCGGGTACCCGAATACACCGGCGGAAGTGTCAAAATACGCGCGCGGAAAGCCCGCGATCGACTTCCCGCGTTGGAAAGACGCCCGTCCTTCCGCGGCGATCTGCCCTACTGGCGCCATCGCCTTCACCGACACCAACGGCCAGCGCACGGCGACACTGGATCTGGCCAAATGTATCTTCTGCGGATTGTGCGCGGACGTGGACCCGGCGATCCGGATGACGAACACCTGTGAATGCGCCGCGCCCGGTCGCGACGACCTCGTAAGCCGCGCGGTTTACAGCCTTACACGCGATGGAGCGCACGATCGCTTGCTCGACGGCCCTCGCGCCGCTGCCGTCGAAGGTGAATGCATCGAAGCGCAGGGCCGCCAATTGAAGGAAAGTCTTTATTCCACGCTGGGTCGCTCGCTCCATATCCGCCAGGTGGACGCCGGGTCGTGCAACGGCTGCGAAGTCGAAATCGTGAACCTGAGCGGTCCGATCTATGACATCGAACGCTTCGGCATTCATTTCGTGGCATCGCCACGTCATGCCGACATGCTTCTGGTTACCGGCCCGGTTACGCGCAATATGGAAACGGCGCTGAAGAACACTTACGACGCAATGCCCGCGCCGCGGCTCGTCGTGGCCGTCGGCGCGTGTGGTTGCAGCGGCGGCATTTTCGGCCGAAACTACGCCACGCGGGGAGGTGTAGATCAGGTTGTTCCGGTGGACGTGTACATCCCGGGCTGTCCGCCGAATCCGCATGCCCTCCTCCACGGAATTCTTCTGGCGATCGGCCGGATGCAACGACACCGTCATTCCGATCCCGAAAACTCCAATGAATCAGGGCGCTGATCTGACAGCCTATTATGCCCGGCGTGCCGACGAGTACGACAGGATTTATGCAAAACCAGAACGCCAGAACGACCTGGTTGCGCTGCGTGCCCTGCTGCGCGGAACATTCACCGACCACGATGTCCTCGAAGTCGCTTGCGGCACCGGTTACTGGACGCAAGTCATCAGCGAGTCGGCCAGGTCGGTCCTCGCCACTGACATCAATGAGACGGTCCTGGCGATCGCCCGGCGCAAAACGTACTCGAATTCGAACGTGCAATTTAAAACCGCCGACGCGCTCACGCTGGCTGACGTGGATGGCAACTTCACTGCGGGCTTCGCCGGATTCTGGTGGTCGCACATTCCCAGGGAGAGCTTGCAAACCGTACTGACGGCATTTCATGGGAAGCTCCTCCCCGGCTCGCTGGTTGTTTTTCTCGATAACAAATACGTCGAAGGAAGCAGTACGCCCGTGACCCGCCGGGACTGCGGCGGCAACACCTACCAGAAACGAAAACTGGAAGATGGGGCCGAGTTTGAGGTGTTGAAGAATTTTCCAACAGAGGCCGCCCTTCGCGAGGAGGTCGGTTCCCATTCCGGGAATCCGGAGGTCATGCAATTCACCTACTTTTGGTGCCTTCGTTACATCCTTCAGTGAAGCGGATGTCGGCATGGCAACCCGCCGTTCCGCCGCGCGACGGTCAGTTCAGCACAAGAATGCGATAGAACCGCTGCGAACTGCCGGCCAGGCTGTCATTGACGGTGAAGCTGTCACCCGTTGCAATGAAATCCACATCAAGCGGCTGCCAATTCGGTTCGTCGAGCGTGTCCTTGTATTCGACGCGGTAGGTCTTTCCGGGCACTGTTACGAAGCTGATCGCGTAACCACCGTTCTGCGCGGGGGCGATGCCGGTCACTTGCGGACGCGGCGCAACGCGAACCGCGAAACTGGCCGCACTGCTCATTGGCGGGGAACCGTCGTCGGTGACGCGCACGGTGATCAGGTTTGAAGTCGATGTTTGTGAAACATCAGGCCGCCATGAAAACAGACCATTCGCGGGGTTGATCGCTGCTCCCGTGGGCGCGCCGGAGTCGAGGCTGAAGGTCAGACTCTGCGCCGGCGTGTTTGTGTCACTTGCTACAACAGTGAACAACAGTAATTGACCTTCGATCACGATCTGGTCCTCAATGCGGACAACGGCCGGGGGCGTGTTCGAGGTCGCGAGGAAGTTGGAACCGCGCGGCGTTGGAGCGCCCAACCGATAGACTCCGGAGGCGCCATCCGGGAAACGGCCTTCACTCGTGTCCGTGGCCTGCGGGCCAAAGGAAACGAAATCAACGACGGTTCCGTCGGGCGCGAAGATGCCGATGGCATCGCCGCTTTTTGCCAGTTTGAAACCTGCGTGCAGGTCGGACCGGTTCGTACTGTTCTGCCCGGTCTCGCTGTCGGCCCAGACGAGCAGGTAACCGCGGGGTTCGATCGTGTACCCGTCAGGAATGCGGAACGCGGTCTTGTTGGTCAGGCTGGTGCCCAGATAGAAACCAGACAAATCGGCAATCGCGTCACCTGGATTGTAGATTTCAAACCAGTCCTCGAAATCGTTGTCTGCTGGGTCGGCCAGCGTCGTCACGTTGTCGGCCATCCACTCGTTGATGAACACAATCAGCGGTGGCGAAGCCGGATTGTTGGTCCCGCCGGGAGTCGTATAATAAAACACCCGGCGACCGCTTACCGTGCCGTCGGGGTAGGCGCCATAGGACCGGTCCGCCTGCTGTACATCATAGTTGAAGTAATCGAGGATGTTTGTTTGCCCGCCTCCTGTCTGAACAAGCGCAAGCGAGCCGGTAGCGGGCGGGATTGTGAAGCTGGTGTGCAATTCGTTCGCTGCCGATTCGCCGGCATTACCATCGAGCCACACAACCAGAAACTGGCCGGGCCCGATGTTTGCCCCCGCTGGAAATGGCCATTGCACCAGGTTCGAGTAGTCGTTTGCCAGATAAAAACTGCTGAGATCAACGTTAGTCGCGCCCCCGTTGTAGATCTCACACCAGGGATGGCGATGACCAAAGCGGTCCATCAGGCCGGTAAGATTGTTCGGCAGGACCTCGTTCAGCCACAGTTGCGGCATCGCCAGCAGAGACGCGCGTACTGAATTCGGCGCCCCCGGTGTGTAGCGCGAACCCGTGGGCGTGCCCGCGCTGGGCGCGACGTTTACGTTTGCGACGATCCCACTGCCTGAAAGACGGATGGTCAGTGTTCCGCCATTGGTGTTTTCCAGATACCAGAAACTTAGTGTGTACGGTTGTCCAGAGGCGAGCGCGGGCGAAAACGTCTGCCAGATGGACGAGGCTTGCGTCGTTCCGCCGCTCGACGCAACCACTTGCAAGCTGGCATTTCCCGAGTGCTTCACCGAACTGTTCAACGTCGAGCCAGACAGGTTCGCGGAAACCGTCCATGGACCCGGGAATGCGCTTTCAAAGTCGCCGTTTTGGATCACATTTGCGCCGACTTCCGGCAGCGTGCCAGCGACCAGTTTCAAGTCATCAATGAAAACCGAACCGGCGGATTGCAGGTAAACGTAAAGCGTCGAACTGGAGGCCGTGCCTGAGGCCGTCACGTAACGCCACTGCGGCAGGGGAGCTCCCGGTCCTGCGTTCGTGGGAACCGCTGTCCAATTGGCAACCCGATCATTGTCCTGCGCGGCGTCAATCAACTGGAGCGACGCGCCCGTGCCATTCGCGGCGGCGGGCCACGGGGTCTGGCTGTCGTAACGGACTTCATCCACAACAAGGTCCTGGTCGGGGGTCACACCGGGCTCGATCAGGCGAAGCGTCTCACCGTTGTTCTGCAGCTTTCCGTCGAACTCGCCAACGACCGCAATCGTTCCGCCATAAGCCTGGGCGAAGGCGACGCGGTCCTCCGCCACCACCAGAAAGCCGCCGGGCGCGATCACCGATCCGCCCGGAAAGGTAAAATTCGCACCCTCCAACCGCCAGCCCGTAAGGTCGAACGCATTCGCTGTCGAAGAGTTGTAAATCTCGACGAATGACGCGTTGGGCACCGCGGGATTGTACATGATTTCGTTGATCACCAGTTTGTCCTGCGGCTGCTCCACCGCTCCGGTGTAATTCACATTGATCGCGGAGCTGGCGCCACTGAGCGGATTCCCTTGCGCATCCAGCCCCTGGACCGTCAGGGTATTGGGGCCGCCAGCCAGTGCCACGAACGCGGTCCAGTTCGACACCGAAGTCCAGAACACGGGATAAACCGCGCCATTAATGGTGATCGTGCGCACGTCGATTTGCGCCGTACCGGTCAACGCGATGAGATTGCGGTTCGTGCTCAGATCGCCGCCACTGTTGAGAGTAATCGCAAAATTTGCCGGGACGTTCGTAGTGATCAGACCCAGCAAATAGTTGCGTCGCTGGCTGAGGTAGGACTGGATGGACGATGGGTTGTCGATGGTGCGACCGTTGGCCACCATCGCGTTATAGCGCGCGGTGATGAGTGGGTTCGCTTTCGTCGCCACCAGGGGCCCGTTCGCCAGGTCCTGCAGGATTTGCCAATAGCGGCGCCGGTAGGCCGCTTCACTCAGATCGATGCCGTTGCTCCGGCCGATTCCCGAAAACATATCGTCACCCGTCGGGCCCAGTGATGCGAAGGCGAAATCGATGTCCCAGATCATCATCTTCCAGGTGTCATCCACCGGCTTGTACGAATACATGTTCTGGCCGCCGCCAAAAGCGAAACTGTCGTTGTTTCCGACGATGTGCTCAACCGCGTAGGTTTTCAGCCAGTTATCCACATCCACTGTCGCTTCAAGCTGGTGCCGATAGTTGCTGCCCAGCCCGTTGAAATTCGCGGCATTGACAAGGGCAAACAGGTTTGTGAAATTGCTCGCCGAGTCCTGGACCGCCCGCTTCGCAAACGTCCACCGGTAACGCGCCAGTTTTTTCTGCCCGCCGGTGGTAGTAAAATTTTGAAGCGTCGCCCCGTTTGCGGAAAAACTGGAAGCCGAATCATCGAATTCGAACCAGAGTTGCACCTTGTGCAGTTCGCCATTCGCGCCGTCTGGATAGAACTCAGTGGTCATGTCGCCGTTAGGTTGCTGCACGTCCTCGAACATCTCGGCGCGCCGGACGCCATTGACAAACAGGTTGATGTGACGGCGATGGCAATAGGGCAAACCGATCTGGTTCGCGATCCAATACGCGGTCTGCTCCCTCTGATAGCTGTTGTCGCCGCCTCCATTCCCCGGCCATTGAAGCGTAGCGTCGGTTTCTCCCAGCAGCGGATCATCGTCTGGAAACGTGACCAGATAATCGCAGACGTTCCCAATCGGCGAGTTGAAACCAGGTGCGTGATATGGGCTGCCCGAATATTCGCCGCCGATGTTGTAAACCACGCGGTAATTGCCGAAAACGAAGGTGCAATCGAGCGGCTTGTTGCTGAGATGCTCGCGGTTCGACCACCGGTTCAACGTCGCCTGAGTCATCCACAGGCGGTATGTGCCGAAATTGCCGCCTTGCGCAGGATCGCCCCAGCGCACGAGGCACTCGCGAGTCGGCGCGTCGTTCGGAAACAATGTCACCGCCGCAGGCGTGGAGTTGTCCGAGGCCTGAATGTGAAACGCTGCAATTGCGCCGGCCGGCTGTCCCGGAATCGTCGCGCTGAACAACCCCGCGCCGTTGTTGGCCATCGTGACCACGTTCAGGTTGGTCGAGGGATCGACGCGGTATTTCAACAAAAGCGTCGCCAGGCCGTCGGGATCGTGAACGCGCGCAATGACCGTCACGGCCTGGTTGGCGACGGGCAACACCGGGGAATGTTTCACATCCGTGATGGCCGGCCCGGCATCCGGCACCGAGCGGCTGTTTGGCGCGCCGGGCGTGCCCAGATTGCGCGCTGTTAATATATTTCCCGTGGCCTCCAGCCAGTTTCCCTTCAGTCGCAAAAGGATTTCGGGACTTCCAGCGAGCCAGCGAACCTTGGCGCGAAGGGTGGCAGTCTGGCCCCCGTTCAATGGAGACGTCAGCGCTGTGCGAACGCGGTTGGCGCCCGTGTCGCCGCGATCCACCGCGCGCACGTGCAGACAGTGCGCACTGTTGTTGAACCCGACACCCGGGCCGGTCTCCAGGCCCGAATCCTCGTGATTGCCCTGCGCAAACCAGCCATTCATGCCGGACTCGAAGTCGGAATTGGCAATCCGATTCGGCCCGCCACTGGCGAACACCTCGACGTTGTCCACGAGACATTCTCCGGGTCCAAGCAGAATGATCTGGAGCGAATCGGCGGCACCGCTCCCATTGTCGAGCACACCGGTGAATTCGATGTTGGTCCAGCCGCTCTTGCCCGACTCGTCGCTGTCCGCCCAGTTCGGCGCAAGCCGATGGTCGCTGCGTGGATCCATCAGTTCGAGGCTGCTCCCGCCGCCGTGCGCCCATTTGCCCCAGCGTCCGCCCGTACCGTAGGTCACTTCGTCCACGATGATATGAATGATGTTGGTGACCACCTGTCCCGCCGCGTTTGTGCTAGCGATTTCGTCGGGCATCGCCAGCGCAAGATGTTCCCCGCCGCGCGACAACGAGCCGCTGAAGTCACCGAGCGTATTTGTGCCGGTCAAAGTTGGATAATTCGTCAGCATTCTCGCCGCGTTTTTCGCGATTAAGAGGTAGCCGTCCGGGGGAATCGTCGTGCCGGGCGGGATTGTGTAGCTGATGCCATCAGTAAAGCTCCAGCGGCCAACGTCAACGGGCGCGGCAGTGTGGTTGAGCAGTTCGACGTATTGGTCGTCGTCCTGACCGCTGACCGGGGCGTACATGATCTCGTTGATGACCACGGGCGGAATCCGCAGCCGGCCATTTTTCGCGCCGGGCGTCTTCGTTTGCAGTCGGTAGAGTCCCGCGGCGCCGTCGGGATAACGCCCGGTCGAAACCCCGTTTTCCTGCGAGCCAAAACGCACCGCGTCTATGACCCTTGTGTTGCCGGGATCCTTGAAGTAAATCGTTTCTCCCGCCGCGCTCAATCTGAATCCCATTTGTGTTTCGTCGAAATACGCAAAGCTTTGCGGCTGGATCACGGTATTGGGCGGGATGAGGAATTTATTCGTGGTCGGGTCATCGGTGAGGATGCAATTGGAGAGGTCCACGGGTGCCGCGCTGTAGTTGAATAGTTCTATGAAATCGAAGTCCGGCGGATCAGTGTGCGCAAGAAACTCGTTGATGACAACCGTGCGGTAGGGATTCGCGAGCGGAATTTCCGCAACGCCGGGCGTACCGCCCATCAGGTCGCTGGCCGCCCATGCCGCCGGATTCCTTTCGCCAAGCGTCGGCCGGGCCAGCACCAGCGAATGTCCAGCGCCGTCCGGCGCTGCGGGCCACGGAGGATCGCCCGAATAATTCACTTCAAATACGATTCCACTCTGCCGGTTGCGCAAGCGCAAAGTCCCGGAGCTGTTGGAAAGCCTGTTCGTGTAGGGCCCGATGACGTTGGCGATGCCGTAAACGCTTTGAATGTCCGCCGGCACTGCCGCCACCACCAGATAACTGCGCGCGGCAAGGACTGTGTTTGACGCGAAGGTGAAATTTATGTCGCCCGTCAGCCGGAATCCGCTGATGTCCTCGAAGTACGGATTTGAGTTGAACAGCTCGACGAATTCGAGGTTCTTGCCATCCACGCGGTTCGTCGGATGGTACATGGTCTCGGAAATGATCACCGGGCCATGGCGCGTGGACGGACCCACCGGCTCCGGCGGCGGCCGGACAAAGGAAATATCCAGCGGTATTGAGTCCAGCGTGAATGTGCGCTGCGTGTTCGCCAGGATGGTGTTTGGTGTGGTGGCGCGGTCGCGGACATTGTTCACCGTTAGCGTGTACGTTGTCTTCGTCGCCATCGGTGTCGTGGTGAGAATCACCGTCCTCGTGTCGGTCCCGAATGCGGCCGACAGGACCGTCACGCCGTTGTCGATCGTGTAATACCCCGGCGTGGTCGCACTGGCTGCCTCGACCGGTTCCGAGAAAATCACGGTGAGGATTTGCGGATCACCCAGGCTGCCCACAGAAGTGAGCGTTGGTCGCGTAACGTCAGGATTGACCGTCAGTATGGCTGACAGGCTGTTTGTCGAGCCATACGCATTGAGGATAAAACAACTGAACGCGTTTCCGCTGTCGCCAAGCACGACCGGTGAAATGAAGTAGGACGAGTTCGTCGCGTTGGAAATGTCGGTACCATTGAGCTGCCATTGGAAGGTCGCCCCGAGGTAATGCGAGAGTTGGACCATAAACGTTGCGCTGCCACCTTCGACCACGGCAACATTCGTCGGTTGGGTGGTGATAACCGGCGGGCCAAGACCGTAAGGCACGAGAAAACTTCCCGGAATCGGTGCTGCGCCATTCACCGCGGCGGCATCTCCCGGCTTTTGCCACGTCACCCCGAGATTGTCACCGCCGCCGCCCTCCTTTTGCAGCGCCTCGATGTAATAACGAAAACCGTTGGTCAGCGTGACGGTCGCTGATTTCTGACTGGCTTGGTTGTTCCATTCGCGTGAGCTGGTCCACGAGACCACTGAAGCAATCTGCACCTTGTGCGCCGGGTCTTCGTCCGTGCTCAGGTAAAGCGCCGAGTTGTCGTCGCTCGCAACCCAAAAAATGTAACTGCCGGTGGCGGGCGGAACCAATAAAGCACGCATCCGCTGGCCGTAATTGTCCGCGAAGTTTGACGGCGCTTCAAAGGCGTTCTCGATAAACTCCTCGTCGGGGCGCGCCGGAAAGCCGGGCGCGCTGGTCAGGTTCGCAACCGCGGTGCCGCTGATGTTGTAATAGACCTCCCGCAGGACGCCACTGGACTGGCCAAAAGCGGTGACAGCGGACAACAAAAACGACGCCACTGCCGCAGGGAGGAACTTCATTGGCGGAAATGACATCGGGGAGGATTGAGCAGATTGCGTGCTGATTCAGGCCATCGGATTAACGTTCAGCACCGTAAACACAAACGGGTTGCAAAGCAAGGAAGGAAACGGCTTTGAGGATGAGTCGGACGACTCAACCGGCATTCTCCGAGGGTGTTGCGGATATCTCCAGCATCCGTTCGATCGGCAATCGGGCCCGCCGAATAATCTCCTCCGGCAGTTCGATGCGCGGCGACAGGTTCCTCATGCAGTCGCGCAGTTTTACGAGCGTGTTCATTTTCATGTAACGGCACTCGCTGCATCGGCAGTTGTCCGCCGGCATCCTCATCACGTCGAATACCGGGGCGCAGAGGAATTCCTTTCCCGGGCACTCCTTGTGCAAGCGATGAATGATGCCTGACTCCGTGACGATCACGAATCGCTGGGCCGGGCTCGTGCGGCAGTAATCAATCATCTTTTCCGTCGAACAAACCGCATCCGCCACGTCGCGCACCTCGCGCAGGCTTTCGGGATGCACGACGATTTTCGCGTCCGGATAGCGGTTGCGCCATCGCAGCACGTTGTCGCGCCGGAACTCGACATGCGCGTAACAGTTGCCCTTCCACAACGTCATCGGGCGGCCGGTCTGCTCCGTCACCCACGCGCCGAGATTCTCGTCCGGCACGAACAACAGGTCGCGGTCCTGCGGCGCGGCCTTGACGATCTTTACCGCGTTGCCGCTGGTGCAAATCACGTCACTCAACGCCTTCACTTCCGCGCTGCAATTGATGTAGGTGACTGTATAAAACTTCGGATTTGTCGCTTGAAACGCGCGCAATTTTTCCGCCGGGCAACTCTCTTCGAGCGAGCATCCGGCGTCCTTGTCCGGTAGCACGACAATTTTGTTGGGATTCAAAATCTTCGCGGTCTCGGCCATGAAATGCACGCCGCTGAAAACGATGACATCGGCGCTGGTTTTGGCAGCCTGCTGCGACAAACCGAGGGAATCACCCACGTAATCGGCCGCGTCCTGAATCTCCGGCACCTGGTAATTATGGGCGAGAATGATCGCGTTCAGTTTCCGCTTCAGTTCGAGGATTTCGCGAGACAAGTCGTCAGAATTCACTGACGGTTTCGGTTTCCAGACCGGGAAACGATCCACACCGGCAGGCTGAAGTTCGCTAATGTCGATCACGCCAAGAAGCTACTGCCCGGAATCCAAGCCGTCAACGAACGTGGAAGAGACCGAAAAAGCACAGCAACGGCGGTGCGCGCCATCGAGGTTAAGTTGCACCGCCACCGCGGCTCGACCAAACTCCAACCGCAGCGCATGTGCCAAACCAAAGCGTTCCGGGTTGAAGTTCGAGTTCCACAACGCCCACGTTCAACCACAAAGTCGTACGAGGTACGATAACAAAGTGTCGCATCTTCCAACCGCGAACTCGTTTTGAGGATCACTCTAGTTCCGGGGCTCGAGCGGTTTTAATGTGCTTCGGATTTTAACCGCCTCCAATACATTTTGGATCGCACTGACAACCAGGTCGGGCTGCGTAAGCTGAATCTCGTGCACCGGGTAATCGCTCTCTGCGAACACGCTGTTGCCGGAAAGGTTCGCAAGACTCCGTTCCCCTTCAACGCGCACCTGCTCCATTCTCTCCATATCCTTCTGAGTTGCGCCCTGCTCAGGCGTGTGCGCTTTGGATTTTCTCGTCAAGACAACCAACGGCTTCTTTCCCAATGGATGTTCGATGCGAAGTCGGTCCGCAAAAAGCAGGATCGCTTCCTCGCTTCCATACGGGTTGTAATCCGTCACATTCGATTGAGGCAGGGACATTGCCCACAAACGAATCTTTTGAATCGGTTCCGGCAGCCTGGTGAATGGATCTTCAATCGTTGGAGGTCCCGCCCATTTCAGGAATTGCTGATAGCCCTCCAGTTCGGGTGCCGTCAAAACGCGCTCGTCGTCATTGATTTTCGCGCGCGCTGCCGGAACCACCCTTGGTTTGACATCATCCCAGCTGCGGACAATTTTCCCATTGATGTTGCCAAAACTGTTCTCAAAGCTTGAATCAACGAGCACCATCCCGGCGACCTGATCCGGATAGTCGGCGGCGAAGACCCGGACCAGCATGCCACCATAGGAATGTCCGACCATGACCAAAGGACCAGAAACTCCGGCCTGGGCGAGCAGCCGATGCAAATCTGCAACCGCCTGCCTCATGGTCCGCGGCCTTGGGCCCAACTCGCTCCAGGCATGTCCCGCCCGATCATAACTGCAAACCGTCGTGAATTTTTCCACCTCGCGTTGTACGAAATACCAATCCAGCGAGAAGGCTCCCGCACCCGCCTCAAGAACGACCGTCGGACCGCCGTTTCCAGTGCGATACAAATGCATCTTGTGCCCGCCAACGTCGTATAGCCTGCCCAACGGGGCCGGCTCTGTTTTGAGTTCCACGCCTGCTCCATGAAGGCTGCTGCCGCACAAAAGAACACCTCCGAGCGCTGTCGTGATGACCTTTAAAGCATTTTGCATGCGTCGGGCTTAACAGGATTTCAACGCCCGGTCTTGAAGAGTTGAAACATTTTTGTCTGGCCTTAGCGCGAATAGTTCCTGGACTTGAACTCTCCCGGCGTCATCCCGACAACCTGTTTGAAAACCCTGCAAAAATGCGCTTGATCGGCGAAACCACAATTCATTGCGATTTCGCTCAACGGCAATTCCTCTTCGCACATGGCCCTGCACGCTGACTGTATTCTGAGCCGACGAACGTATCCGGCCACAGTCGTTTGAAAATGCCACCGAAACTCACGGGCCAGATGGACGGGATGGACTCCCACGCTATCGCCAATGCTTTGAAGTGACAGGGTTTCGGAATAACGTTCGTGCAAAAGGTCTCGCGCCCGTTTCAGCCAGTGGGGCGCAGTTTGGCGTTCGTGCGAAGACAAGTTTCGATGGATTTCGGACAAAGCTCTTAGAACCGCGCCTTCTATGGCCAGCTGCGACACATCATCTGTATGAAGGAACTCCCGATGGATTCCGGCCGTCACCCAGGACAGCTCACATTTCTGGAAATGAGCTGACCTTCTTAAGGCGCAGGAAACGTGCGGATTCTGCTCAACCCAATCGGCGCCAAACTCCACATGCAGGCACCGCAACCCCGCGGGGCCGACGGTCTGCGCGTGGGTTTCCCGGGCCGGATGGAGGGCAACGGTATTGGGCTCGTAAAATCGATGACCTTTTCCAAGATCCTCCCGCTGCGATCCGGTGAGCGTCAAGATCATGTAAGCATTCTCGTGGGAATGCCTGGGGATTTTGCTCTCTGGCAAGTATACACACTCCGAGAGAATCAACCGTCCGATCCGGATTTCGGACCTCTTTTTACCAAAGTACTGGCCTTCAGAAAGCCTCGTGTCCACGGCGGGACAGTAGCTTCGTGCGATGAACGCGGCAAGAAGACTCCGTGATCCCGGCTCCGTGCAACAGCCTGGAGCGGATGCGAAGGCTGCTCGTAACGTTGCGTGTCTCGTCAATCACCCAACGCTTGTCCATCAATTCGAGCCAAGGCCACCGCTACGCCGCCTCCGCCGCCGAAGTCGTTCAGTTCAGCGGCACGCCACGACGGATGTAAGTAGGCACATCGAGGTCTTCACCGTGGTAGATCGTCGGCTCGCTCTTCTCGAAGCGGCCCCTGGAAATAATGTCGAGCGGCAACACGCCCTGTCGCATGTTTGACCTGGGTTTTCGATAAGTCTTCCCGCTCTGCTGGGCCAGCAGCTGCTCCTTTTTGTCGGGCGCCAATTCGGGTGGCGGCGCGACAAATCGTGACGCCGGCCGAATCGCCCGCCCTTTTTCAAAAAATTCAGCGCCGATTGCAGCCGACTCTTCGCCGGCACCTCTTGATCCACCCGGTCTCATCACCGAGGCGGCGGCGAACGCCTTTTCGCCGGTGGCAGTCTGGTCCGCCTCGTCCGCGTTGCAACGCGTGGCAATGACGGTAACACCGAGGCGGTCGCCCAATTCCGCCTCGACCATGGCGCCCATGATGACGCGTGCGCTTTCGCAGGCGCGATTGAGTTGCGACATGACCCGATTCACTTCCGCCATGGTCAGATCCCTGCCCGCGACAATGTTCACCAGCACTGAACCGGCATCGCGCAGAACGGCCCCGCCCTCCAGCAACGGGCTGGCCAGAAGTTTTTCAACCACCTCCCGTGCCCGGTGCTCACCGCGGGCCTCGGCGCAGGCGAACGCACTTTCGGCGTGCCGGCCGCGCACCACCGAACAGAGATCGGCAAAATCCACATTGATGATTCCGGCGCGCGCCAGCAACCGCCAGATGCTGCGCAGTCCCTGTGCCAGCAGATCATTCGTGATTTTGAATGTTTCAATCAGACTCGTGTTTTCATCGATCAGCTTGAGCACCCGCTGATTTGGCAGGCAGAGCACCGCATCGGCAGCCTCCTTGAGTTCCTCCAGGCCGGCCTGGGCCTGGGTATGGCGCCGTGGTCCTTCACACTCGAACGGCAGCGTGGCAATGGCGAGTACAAGCGCACCCGCTTCCCTGGCCGCGCGCGCCAGAACCGGGCTCGCACCAGTGCCGGTGCCGCCGCCAAGACCGGTCACAATCACAACGACCTCCGCGCCCGCGCAGAGTTTACGCAACAGTTCGGTGTCCGCTTCCGCAGCGGCCCGTCCCAGTTCCGGATCTCCGCCCGCACCGAGGCCGCGCGTCAACGAGGCGCCCAACGGCAGGACGCATTCCACCGACAAATCGAGGAGCGACTGAATATCCGTGTTCACAGCTGCAAAACTGACGCCGGCAAACTCTCCCGACGCAATATGCTCGACGGCATTGCAACCGGCGCCTCCCACGCCAAACACCTTCAGTGCGGGTCCCTTGTTGAGCCGGTCCGCGTTCAAAACGCTTTCTCTTTGCTTTTTCATGGGTCGTTCCATTTATTTTTTCACCGCGCGAATCAACTGGCCAACCTTGCTTCTGATGCCGCCCAGTCCGCCGCGTCCGGCCCGTTTTTTCGTCTGGAACGAACCGAACTTGGCCAATCCGATTGCTGTCGCAAATTCCGGCTGATCCAGCGCCGACTTGAGCCCGCTGATCGAATTGGTCTTGCCCAGCGACACGGGCATCCCGAAGACCTGCCCGGCCATTTCCTGAATGCCAGGTATGCGCGCGCCGCCGCCGCACAGATAGACTCCGGAACGCAAATAATCGAGCAACCCGGTCTGGCCGACCTCCTGTGCGATCAGGCGGAAAATCTCCTCCAGGCGGAGCGATACGATGCGGCGAAGGTGCTCGAGGTTGATCGACCGCTCGACCAGGCCGTGGCTGTTTGCAATCGGAATGGTCTGTCCTTTCACGCTCTCGTCCACAAGCACGGAGCTGTGCTCAACCTTGAGTTGCTCGGCCCGGCTGAGCGGAACCTTCAAACCGTACGCCAGATCATTTGATACGTGGTCGCCGCCGACAGCCAGCAAGCCCGTGTGTTTCACGATGCCGTCCGCGCAGATCACGTATTCGGTGGTGCCGCCGCCGATATCAATGACGAGGGCCCCGAGCTCCTTTTGTTCGTTGCTCAACAACGCAAGCGAAGAGGCGAGTCCGTTAAAAACAATATCCTCAACCTCCAGTTGCAGACTCTTCACTGCGCGGATCGGGTTCTGCAGCCGGTTAAAATTGCCGTGGACGACGTGAACGTCCACTTCCACCTTCGCCCCGAGCATTCCGACCGGGTTCTGAATTCCGTCCTGGCCGTCCACGCGGAAGTGCTGGCGGATGACGTGGACGACATGATTTTCGGCCGGCAGATTGATGGCTTTGGCGTTTTTGATGGCGTCCTGCACGTCCTCGTCGGTGATCTCGCGATCTGCGGAAACAACCGGATGCACACCGCGATTGTTGAAGCCGCGCAGGTGACCGCCGCTGACGCCGAGGTAAACGCTCCGCACCTCCACGTCAGCCATCTGTTCCGCCTCGACGATGGCGTTGCGAATGTCCTCGCTGGCAAGTGTTGCGTCCACGATCTCGCCTTTGCGCACGCCTCGCGAGCGGGACTGGCCGACGCCGATGATGCTTAATGCGCCGGCGTCGTTCACCTCACCGACGACCGCGCATATTTTAGAAGTCCCGGTTTCCAGTCCGACGATGACGGAGGATTGATCAAACATGTTTCTTCCTGTTGAACGGATGTTTGTTGAGTTTGGGTGTGGCCGGCGGCGCCGCGCCGGCGTCGAGCCAGGTCAAGGGGGGGTTGTTCATGACGGACAGATCGAACGTTCTGATGACTTTGCCGATCTCCTGGCCGTAGTCGTGGGCAAGCCTCCAGTGGCGCAACTGATCCTCGGTGTGGTCGAGGGCGAAGGTGATCTGCCCGCCCTGCCCGGTCGTGACCTGCAACACTCCCGTCCCGGAAACGTCCACCGTCTTCAAGTCAACAAGCCCGGCCATCGGCGAGTTTTCAAACGCGGCGATCAAATGC
>DATNDF010000485.1 GCA_035607015.1 Candidatus Angelobacter sp.
TCACGGAGGCCGAGGCGAAGCAGAAGGGCATCGAAGTCAAAGTCGCGAAATTCCCGTGGGGCGCTTCGGGTCGCGCTCTGAGTTTCGACCGTACGGACGGCTTGACCAAGCTGATCATCGACCCGCAGACGGAACGCATCCTGGGCGTTGGAATCGTCGGTCACGGTGCGGGCGAGTTGATTGCCGAGGGTGTCGTCGCGATTGAAATGGGCGCGACCGCGAAGGACCTCGCGTTGTGCGTGCATCCGCACCCGACATTGTCCGAAACTTACATGGAAGCGGCCGAAGTTTTCTACGGCCATCCAACGCACACGTTCGTCAAAAAACAGGCGACGAAATAACGCTTACTCCCGGAACCCATGTCAACCATCCCAACTCAGTTCACCAACGTCACCGCCGTCGCCAAGGCCAATGTTTATTTCGACGGCAAGGTCGTCAGTCATTCCGTTCTCTTCCCCGGCGACAGCAAAAAGACGCTGGGTCTGATTTATCCCGGCAAGTTCCACTTCGGTACAGACAAGGCCGAGCGCATGGAGATCGTGGCCGGGAGCTGCGGGGTGAAACTCGATGGACAATCGGAAACCATCATTTACGCGATGGGTCAGACATTTGAGGTTCCCGCGAAGTCCGGCTTTGATATCGAAGTGAAGTCCGGAATCTGCGAATACATCTGTTCGTTTCTCGGGTAGCACCTGGCACTACTCAGCGGTGGGTGAGCAAGGCGATTACTCCGGCAGCCGCCAGCGCTGCCAGCACCGCCAGTGTAATTTTGATCCAACTCTTCGGATACCGGCCCGCGATGGCTCCCGTATAGCCGTTGATCACCACCTGAAACGCGCGCCGGCCATAGTCGTAACTCAGCAGCCAGATCGGCACGAGGATGTGCTTGAACGTCTGTCCGGAATAATTCGGGTAAACCTGCAGGTTGCGGTGGGTGTCGCCCGGCACCTGAGACGCGCACATGCCATTCAGCTTGGCGTCCATCTGCTCTCGTGAGTTGCGCGCCGCGGCGAGAAGATCAATCTGGTACCGCTCCACCACCCAGCCGGAGAGGAATCCCGGTTGATATCCGACCAGTTCCTTCGTGGGGAACGGTTCGACGCCGCCCAACAGGTCCGGTTGCACGCCGCGCGAGGCCGGCACCAGTTCGTCGTCGAAGAAGTGGTCGAGCGCTCCGGAACTTGGCACCCAGCGGACACGCTGTACCTGCCGGGTCTGTGTCCTGCCGTTCGCGTCAGTGTAGGTTTCGGTCTCGTAATAGTAATAGCCGGACTCGGCGGTCCATTCGGCATGAACCTGGGCGTCGAACGTCCAATAGGGGACATACAGACCACGCACCGTATCGGTGAGCGCCCGGGTCTTGAGCTTGTTCGGCGCGAACCACCGCGTGCGATACCACTGACGAATGGAATCGCGCACCTGCGATTCGGCCAGTTTCATCGGCAACAGGCTTTCGGGCCGGAACGCCTCCTTGATTTCCTCATAAGGCACCAGGGCGGTCGATCCGCAGAAATCGCAGCGCTGGCTGACGTGTGCGGGATCAAACACCGAGATGGCCTGGCAGCTCTGGCACTTTACGGAAACTCTCTTCACCTGCCACCCGCGCTGATCGTCGGGGATGTTGCGCAAGGCGGAGGCGAGGTCGTGCTCCTTGACGGTCTCCTCGCCGGTGGCGCTCAACTCGATCTGCGCTGGCGACGTCGCGCCGCAATACGGACAAATGAGCGCCTGTTTGGCAGGGTTCCATTGCGCCTCGCCGCCGCAGGCCGGGCAGGAGAGTTTTTTTTGAGCGGTGGCTTCAGGCATTGTAAGAGTCCATCGTTTCTTCAAGAACTCTATTCCCACAAAAACCGCATTTGCCCGTCGCGATCACAACCTGCGAACTCAGACCAACGAGTGCTTTCCGGGAATGCGGACAATTTACACCGATCATTTGAATCTTTTTTTTGGGCCAGCGAGCAACGCTGTAGAACATGCCTGATGCAAAAACGATAACGCTGACTGCCGTGATTAGTACGCACCATTTGTCAAAGCCAACTCGATCCGCGCGTGATTCAATAATTCCGAATGGGAAGCTGGCAAGAGCGATGAAAAGCAAAAGAAGAGCGCAAGACCATAACTCAACTTTTCGATACGCCTTGAGTCCGGACCTGTAGGAGTCGAGTGTCACATTCAACGAGCTAAGGTTACACCTTCAAAAACTCCTCCAACGCCTGTCGCGTAATCCGCCACTGGCTGCCGATTTTCTTGCCCTTCAGTTCTCCCTTCTCGAGCGTCGCGATTACGTCGGCTTCGGTTACCCCAAGAGCGCGGGCCGCTTCGGCGGGGCCGAGCAATTCAGGAACTCCGCCGCCGGGCGGTGCGAGCGGCGGAGGCGTTGATCCGATCACTGGCGGAGCGGCGGGCGGTGTGGATTGCGGCGCGTTCATCGCGGCCATCATTTGTTGGCCCATTGCCAGACCTGCGCCCAGTCCCGCTGCCGTGCCGGCCATGCCGCCTGCTTCGCCGCCGCCTTTGCCCATCGCTTCGGCCATTTGAAACTTCACGTAATCGTTGAGATTTCCGACGGCCGCCATGCTTGAGCGTTTGTCGATGGCTTGCTCGACTTCCGGCGGCACCGAGACGTTCTCGACGATGAAGCTGGCAATCTCGATTCCGTACTTCACGGTCGTCTGAGGATTGATCAGTGGCAGCAGCGCTTCGCCCAATTCGGTATAGCGCGTCGCGACATCCAGGACCGGCACTTTCGACGTCGCCAGCGCGTCGCTGAACACACTCACCAGACGGGAGCGCATCGTGTCCTGAAATTCGTCGAGCCGGAAATGATTGTCCGTGCCCGCGACTTCTTTCAGGAATGTTTTTACGTCCACGATCTTGAAATCGAACGTCCCGAACGCGCGCACGCGCGCCACGCCGAAATCCGAATCGCGCAGCATCACCGGATTGCTTGTCCCCCACTTGTTGCCGGTGAAAAGCCGCGTATTGACGAAGTAAACATCCGCCTTGAACGGCGATTCGAAGCCGTATTTCCAACCTTTGAGCGTGGACAGGATCGGGATGTTGTCGGTGACGAGAGAGTATTTGCCCGGGCCGAACGTGTCGCCGAACTGGCCGAGGTAAATAAACTGTACGGTTTGCGACTCGCGCACGATGAGTTGAGCGCCGCGCTTGATTTCCTTGTCGTCGTCAGGGAAGCGCCATGACAGCGTGTCGCGCGAATCGTCCTCCCACTGGATGATGTCCAGCAGTTGTGTTTTCAGATAGTTCAGCAGTCCCATAAATTATCTCCGGTTAAAGTTCGAGTGAATATTGCAGTCGCCGGACAGGGCGGGAATTAAAAAATCGCCTCGCTTTTGTAACGACCGGCCGAACTTCCGAGCGAGAGGTCGGGTACGTTCACGCCGAAGGCTCGATCTGCCGGATGCGCCGCAAATGCCGTCCGCCGGCGAACGGCGTGTCCAGCCACACCTTCACGATCTCCAAAGCCAGCTCCAAAGGAATCGTCCGCTGGCCGATGGACAGGACGTTCGCGTCGTTATGCTGGCGCGCCCAGCGGGCGGTATCGAGGCTCCAGCACAGCGCGCAACGGATACCCGTGACCTTGTTCGCAACGATGGCTTCGCCATTCCCTGATCCGCCGAGCACAATTCCGCGATCAAATTCTCCCCGCGCCACGGCTTCGGCGACCGGCCTTATGAAGACCGGGTAATCCACCGGCTCAGTGCTGAACGTGCCGAAATCGCGAGCCTCGTGACCGAGTTCCTGGAGCAGGGTTTTGATCTTCTCCTTGTATTCAAATCCGGCGTGATCGGAGCCGATGGCGATCTTCACATTACTCGAAGGCTCGCCATTGTGGTGTGTTTGTCCAGTGGATTCCGAGGCGGATCAGTCTTAAGGGCGGATTGTGTTTCCATTCGCACCGCGAGTGCGGGAGTCGGCCACGATTTCCGTTCCGAGTCGGGGCATTGAAAATCCAGCCGGCACAGGGCACATTTCAGCACTGGTGTCGGGCGCCGGGCTGGCGGGGCGGGATGCGAAACTTACTTCTTCCTTCGATGCCTTGTTTTGAACAACTCCAACTGCGGTTCCTTGAAAAAGTCATAATTCTTCAAAATGCGGATGACCTGGAGCAGATCGGATTTCTGATAGTTGCGGTTGACTTCGATCTGGTCGATCAGGTCCGCGAGCATCGTGTGAAACGGAATGACCGCGTCCACTCCCTTGCTCTTCAACAGTTCGATGCTTTCGTCCCGGGCCTCCCGCCCCTGGGGGAGCGCCGGCACCACCAGGATTTTTGCCGGTGAGCCCTCGCCGCCAAAAACCTTCGTCGCGCGCTCGAACACCGGTGGCTCGACAAAGCGGAAAATCTCCGGCGCGTTGGCCAGCACGGCGGGGCTGAAACTTTCCGTATGCCAGCCTTTGACCGCCACCACGGCGCGGGCAACCGCCGCCAGGTTGTCGGACGCCAGCACAAACGGCAAAGGACTGTCCGCCACGACGCGGTGCGGATTGAGCACAAAGAAATCAATCTCCTCGTCCTCCTTGCGCGTCGGCGCGACGTATTTGCGCTGCTGCCGGACAAAGAACCCGTGGAGTTCGAAATACTCGCGGACAATTGTTTCGCTGACGGCAGCCACGGCTAGTTTCCGGGTTGAGGAGATTTCTCGTCGGAGCGGCGGGCGGGAGGCTCGGTCAGCACTTTTTCCACCAGGTCCAGCGGGACCGCCTGACCGAACGAGACTTGGCCGATTTTGTTCACAAGCACAAACTTGATGACGCCCTCACTCACCTTTTTGTCGTGCCGCATTGCCTCAAACATTTTTTCGCGCTGGCCGGGATTCAGCTTGATGCGCGTCGGCAGCCCCGCCTTTTCAAACACCGTCGCGACCCGCTCGACGTCGCGCTGCGGGAATCCAAGCAACTCCGCGGAAAGCCGCGCGGCGAACACCTGGCCGATGGCGATGGCCTCGCCGTGCAAGAATTTGCCGTAACCACAAGTTGCTTCGATCGCGTGGCCGAGGGTATGGCCGAAGTTCAGGATCGCCCGCAGGCCGCTCTCGGTTTCGTCCTGGCCCACAACACCGGCCTTGATCTGGCAACAGCGCGCCACGACGGATGAGAGCGTGTCGGGATCGCGCTGAAGCAGTTTGGGCATGACCTGTTCGAGGCGCCTGAACAGTTCAACATCGTGGATGATTCCATACTTGATGATCTCCGCGAGGCCCGCTCGATACTCGCGCACGGGCAGTGTTTCCAGCGTGCCAAGGTCACAGAGCACGAAGCGCGGCTGCCAGAACGCGCCAACCAGGTTTTTGCCGGCCTTGATATTGACCCCCACCTTGCCGCCGACGGAACTGTCCACTTGCGCAAGCAGGGTCGTCGGTATTTGGACAAAATCAATGCCGCGCAGATAGGTTGCGGCGACGAACCCGGCCAGGTCGCCGACCACGCCGCCACCCAGCGCAACGACGAACGATTTTCGTTCCAGCCGGTGGGCGGCAAGCTGGTCATAGCACGTAGCGACAACCTTCAAGCTCTTC
>DATNDF010000486.1 GCA_035607015.1 Candidatus Angelobacter sp.
CGCGTCGAACACGAAGAAGTCGCGGTCGCCGGCGGGGTAAAATTGCCCGACCACTTCGCACGGCAGGGTGATTCTCTGCGATTGCCCGGGTTTGTTGTTCGGCTCCTGTTCAATCACGACTGGCGCGGCAGCCAGGCCCAGGAACACGGGGTTGGAAACGCCCCGTGGCGTGCTCAGCCGGTATTCGATTCCATCGAGCGCGGCCGCGCAGGGCTTGGACAACACGTCCGTGGGAGGCGGTTGCAGAAGCAGAGCATCGGCGGCGGGCAGCTCGATCTCAACGTCGAGTTGCTCCAGCGGTTTGCCCTCAACAGACAAACCGGCCGCCGCTGCGCTGCCGGGCAGATTGCGCCCGTAGAGCGTGTATCTGCCTTTCGATCCGCCCAGACCCGAAGGCGGAAAAATGTAATCGATATGCGGTCCGGCGCTGAATGCGAGCCGGTAAAAATATTCCTCCCCGCCACGGTAGGTGAAATCGCTCACCCCAAGGACGAACTCTCCGTCTTCCGGTGCGGTAAAGTCGAGCAGGCCGCCGCGTCGCCGGCGTTCGAGTTCCCGGCCGCGAGCGTCGTACAAAATCAAAGAGTCGTCCATCCGCGAGTCAATGTCCCGGGCGAGGCATTCGATAAGCACGCGCTGGCCTTTCTTCGCCGCGAACCGGAAGTAGTCGATCGCGCTGGGGTCCGCGCGGCCGTTGACCACGCTTTCGAGCGTGACCCCCGTCGCAGACGCAATCGTGTGATTTGTTGTTGGCGAGAGAATTTCCGGCAGATCCCCGACGACGAACGGGCGGGGATTGGAAACGCCGAAGCGGCCGACGACGCGCGCCTCGTAGATGCCGGGCGCGACATCCGGGTCGATGGTCACGAGAAACTTGTCGGGTTCGGGCTCCCCCGTTTTTTCCGCGCGTCTCTGCCTTGCGACGATGTTTGTGCTTGTGAAATAAAGTTGATTTGCTTCATCGAGATCAGCGCCGGTAACGGCAACCTCGAACGTTGTGCCGATTTTGCCGCCGGGCGGGAACAGGGTGGATAAACGGGCGAGGGGAAGTTGTGCGAAGGAAAACTCCGTTCCGCAGAGCAGCACCGCGATGGGGAACAGGCGCCGCGCGATGTTTGAACTGGCGGACGGCATTACGGCGGTGGTTAGTGATTAAACAGAAACTCCTTCGTGTTTATCAGCGCCCAGATGATGTCTTCGTAAGCCTGGCGTTTTCCCGTTTTGGCTTCCTTCTCTTCCTTGCCGGTTGTCCGCCTGGCAATGTAGCCTTTCGCGAGTGAAAGCTCGCTGCCGGTCGGCCCGCGCGAGCACGCGGCGAAATAGAGGTCGCGGATCTTTGCATCGTCGTCGCGCTGGTTGTCCCGGCTCAGCAACGCCGCCGTGCCATTGTCGCTCGCGAGTTTTTCCTGCATTTCCTTCGCGTTCAGGAGGTGGAGGCTTTGTGCGAGGCTGGCGTCCTGCGACCGCTCGCATTCGCACGCGCTCGACGAGTCGGGCCGGCCGAACACCGTGAGGAAATAGGAACTGGCATTGAAACTGTTGTCAGGGAGGCAAACGGCCCGCGTGCCGGCCGGCAGGCCGTCGAATTTCGCCTCCGTCCGGGTGACCTGGTTCACCGCGTCGTACAACACCTCGGCGGTCAGGCGTTTGGGATAATAGCGCGAAAAAAACTGTTTATCGACTTTGTTGTACTGATTCGGAATTTCGCTGAGTTGATAGACTTGCGACCGGCAGATCGTCCGCACGAGATCTTTCAGGTCAAAGCCGGAATCAACGAAATGTTTCGCCAGCGCGTCGAGCAATTCAGGATTCGTCGGCGGGTTCGTCTCCCGCATGTCGTCCTCCGGTTCGACGATGCCGCGATTAAAAAAATGTTTCCAGTACCGGTTGACGAGGGAACGGGCGAAATACGGATTATCGCGGGCTGTCAGCCAGTCCGCCAGCGCCTGGCGGGCGTCGTCGTCGGGCGAAAGACCCAGCGGGTGCGCGCCCAGGCCGGCAGGTTTTACGGACTGTTTGGTTTTTTTGTTCGTGGCTGTCGGCATCGCGCGCCTGTCGAAGACCATCTCCTCGCCGGGTTCCGGCCCGCTTTTGCGGTTTACCTGGCTGAAGAACGCGGCGAAACTGTAATAATCCTGCTGGCTCCACTTCTCGTAGGGATGGTGATGGCACTGGGCGCACTGCAGCCTCATGCCGAGGAAAAGTTGCGCCGTGTCTTCCAGCTCCGCCTGTGGTTCGCGTACCTGATGATACCAGGCGACGGCCGGGTTTTCCTCAACGTCGCCCGACGCTGTCAATAGCTCGCGCACGAACCGGTCGTAGGGCTTGTTTTCCAGCAGGCTGTCGCGGACCCAGGTATGAAACGCGAACGTGCTGCGGATCTGTTTCTGTTCGGTTCGTTTGTTGCGAAGGAGCGCGCTCCACTTGTTTGCGAAATAATCGGCGTAATCGGCGCTCGCGAGCAGCGTGTCGATCCATTTGTCACGTTTGCCGGGGTCCTTGTCCTGTTCAAACTGTTTCGCCTCGTCCGCGGTCGGCAATCGTCCCGCGATGTCAATGCTCGCCCGGCGAAAGAAGGTGGCGTCATCGCATATTTCCGACGGTGGCATGCCGACGGCCTTCAGTTTTTTGAAGACGAACTCGTCGATGACGCCCCTCGGCTTTGGCAGGTTTGCCACTGGCGCTCCGAGCGGCACGGTGGCGCGGAACACCGCCACCTTCGCCTGATAACGCACCATCACGGCGACGTCGCCCGGTTGCTCGAACAGTTTGACGAAACCCGTATCATCAGCCCTGGCCATTTCCTTGTCGTTCGGTTCGTAGAGCGCGCTGCGGGTGACGTCTTCGCTCGAACCGTCCGAATAGCGGGCGATCACCGACAGTTGCTGCTCGCCGTCCAACGGCATCGTGCGCTCCTTTGGGAAAACCTCGATGCCCGTGACAACCGGATCGTTCGTCCTCCCGTAGGGCATTCCTTCGGAGATCCAACGCACAAGCAACTTGTAATCGTCTGAATCCTTGTCGAGCCGTTTGCCGCCGCCATGGGGCAGAGTGGCCGTTGCCTTGAGCAGCAGCAGACTGTTCTCCGGAGAAGCAGGGAAGAGTCGGCGTCCGCGCGCTTCCTTGACCAGATGCTCGTAATCTTCCGTCGGCTCGAAGCCGAGCAGCGAGAGGCGAAACCCATTCTGACCGCTCGATTTGCCGTGACAGCCGCCGGCGTTGCAACCGGCCTTGGTGAAAACGGGCACGACCTGATTCGCAAAATTGACGGGCGTGACCTCGTTGAAATGTTCGACGATGACGGGAAGGGAAGTGCTCAAACCCTCCGCTCCCTTCGCGGTGATGGTCGCCGGGCCGTCGCCCAGCGGCGTGACGCGACCGCTCTTGTCAATGGTGACGACGTTGGCGGGAGACGCGGAATAGCTTACCTGTCGCGTGAAATCACGCAGCTCGCCATTGTCGAGTTTTGCGGTGACCAGCAGTTGTTGTCGCGCGTCTTTCCCGCGAAGGCGGAGCGCCGGGTCGAGCCCTTTTCCGCCGGGTGAGGGAAGTTGAAACTCCAGACTCGCCAGTCTGTCGGGCGGCTCTTTGGAAATCAAAGCGGCGGTGGAAAAAACGCCGAACAACCAACCGATAGCGATCAACTCCGGCATCACCGATTGGTTCGTTGCTCGCGACAACATGGCAGCTAAATCAATTCCTTCATCGGCTGGCAGCCGGCATCGACCAGGTACTGGGGCCGGCCCGCCAGATCGTTGATGGTTGTCTTGTTCACGTCGATGCCGAGATTATGATAGAGGGTCGCGAAAACTTCTCCGAATGCAACGGGCCGTTCGACCGGCTCGCCGCCCCAACGGTCCGTGGACCCGATGATCTGACCGGTTTTCATTCCGCCACCCGCCAGCAATGCGCAGGTCACCTTCGGCCAGTGGTCGCGGCCCGCGTCCTTGTTGATGGTCGGCGTGCGACCGAACTCGCCCCAGACGACGACCGATACGTCTTTGTTCAGTCCGCGCTGGTGCAGGTCTTCAATCAGCGCGGCGACGCCCTGGTCGAGCAGAGGCAGGTCTGCCTTCGCGTTCTTGTGGTTGTTGCCGTGATAGTCCCAGAAACCGAAGGCCACGGTTACGACGCGCGCGCCCGCTTCGACAAGGCGGCGGGCGACCAGAAACTGTTCCATCAACATCGGCGCGGCGTCCCCGTGGGGCTTTGGGTCGCCCTTGCCGTATCGTTCAATCACGCGCTTGTCTTCACGTTGATAATCGAGCGCCTCAAGCAATTTGCTGGAGGTGAGCACACCGAAGGCCTGTTCGTTAAACGCGTCGAGTCCTTCCATCAAACCGCTGGTGTCCACGTCGCGGCGGAACCTGTCAAAGCCCGCCAGCAGGGCGCGGCGATCGGCGAGACGATCGAGTGTCACGCCATTGAGCACCATGTCATCCTTGCCGTTGCCTTCCGGGCGGAAGGAACGGTGTGCGGCGCCAATGTACCCGGGACCAGCGTCGTTGTAAGGCTGGTGCTGCATTCTTGGTTCGAGCCCGATGAATTCCGGGACCGCCGGGTTGAGCGGGCCAAGCAGTTTCGAGACTGCGGAACCGAAAGACGGCCAGCCGCCCGGAGGCTGGTTGCGTTTCGAGCGGCCCGTCATGCAATGGAAGTCGGAATGGTCATCCACGGCGTCGGAGATGGATCGCACGAAGGCGAGTTTATCCGCGATCCTCGCGATGCGCGGCAGATGTTCGCAAATCTGGATGCCGGGGACGTTCGTCGGGATCGGCTTGAACTCGCCGCGAATTTCCAGCGGCGCGTCCATCTTCAAATCGAACATGTCCTGATGGGGCGGCCCGCCGGGCAGGTAAATCATGATGACCGCCTTGTGCGAATCGCGTATGCCGGACTTCGATTCGGCCTGAAGCAATTGCGGCAGCGCGAGACCGCCCAGACCGAGCGCGCCGATTCTTAGAAAGTTGCGGCGCGAGATTCCGTCACAGAAGCGGGAGGAGTTGCCGTAAATCGTGAGCATGAGTCGTCAGATCAGTTCTTTCATCGCCTGACAGCCGGCATCGACCAGATACTGCGGACGTCCGCTGAGATCAGGAATCGTGACTTTGCTCACGTCGATGCCAAGGTTGTGATAGAGCGTCGCGAACACGTCGCCAAATTGAACCGGCCGTTCATTCGCCTCGCCGCCGAGCCGGTCCGTGGACCCGATGACCTGCCCAGTCTTCATGCCGCCTCCAGCCAGCAACGCGCAGGAAACACGGGGCCAATGATCGCGCCCGGCGTCCTTGTTGATCGTTGGCGTGCGTCCAAATTCGCCCCACACCACAACTGAAACGTCTTTGTCGAGACCGCGCTGGTGGAGGTCTTCCACCAGGGCGCTGACGCCTTGATCCAGCAATGGCAGATCCTGCCGCAGCGCGCCGAAATTGTCGCCGTGATGGTCCCAGCGGCTGAACGCCAGCGTCACGCACCGCGCCCCTGCTTCGACGAGCCGCCGGGCGATGAGCATGTGTTCCATCAGTTTTGGCCCGCCATCGTCGCGATTCTTCGGATCCCCTGTGCCGTAACGCTCCCGGACCTTCTTGTCCTCCTTTTCAAGATCGAGCGCATTGAGGAGTTTGCTGGACGTGAGAATGCCGAAGGCTTGATCGTTGAACGCGTCGAGTCCCTCCATCATTCCACTCGCATCCAGATCGCGGCGAAAGGTGTCAAAGCTCGTGAGCAGCGCCCGGCGGTCTGCGAGGCGATCAAGCGTGACGCCATTCAACACCATGTCATCCTTGCCACTGCCTTTGTTGGGTTGAAAGGGGGCGTGGGCGACGCCAAGAAAGCCGGGCTGACCGTTGTCCGCCCATTCCATGTGCCCCATTTTCGGCGCGAGGCCGACGAACGGAGGAACCGATCGGTCCACCGGACCATACAACTTCGATAACACCGACCCCAGACAGGGCCAACCGCCGAGCGGCGCGCCACGCGGATGGCGGCCCGTCAGGCAGGTGACGGCATCATGCCGATCCTCGGCGCCGACCATTGAGCGAATCAGCGCCATCTTGTCCATCATTCTGGCCAGCTGCGGAAGGTGTTCACAAATCTGGATACCCGAAACGTTTGTGGGAATCGGTTTGAACTCGCCACGAATCTCCGATGGGGCGTCCATCTTGAGATCGAAAATGTCCTGATGCGAAGGTCCGCCCGGCAGGAAAATCATGATGACCGCCTTGTGCGAGCGGCGGATGCCGGATTGCGACTCGGCGCGCAAAAGCTGGGGCAGCGTCAGGCCCCCAAGACCGAGCGCGCCAATCCTGAGGAAGTTCCGACGCGAAATGCCATCGCAGAACCGTTGTCTGGGTCCATAGATTGTTAGCATAGGCGCTGTAGCCAATTCTGCCGCACCATTTGGTCGGCACGGATACCGGAGTTTACCGAGTCTGTTTCACAGCGGCGTTTAGGTCAAGCCGCGATTTCGTGAATCTTCAACAGTGTCAGCAGGTTCTCGCTTCCCGCTATTCCCGATTTCGACGGGATCAGTGTAAGGCAAATTCAATACCAATCGCATCGCTGCACCAGTTCGCGATTCGGGTGAGGTTTTGCTCGAACCGCGGCGCAAAATTTGCTAAAACGACCGCCAATGGAAGCCCGTTTGCGTCCCGGCAAAGACAATCCCCGAATGGGCAGGTCGAACGTGCGAAGAACCCGCGGCTTCACGGATTGGTTGAGACGGTTTATTCCAGTCGGCGTTGTTGTTTGTGGATTAATTTCTCGCGCGGCTTCGCCGGTTGTCATCAATGAAATCCACTACAATCCGGACCAGAAAACCGAGCACGTGGAGTTCATCGAATTATTTAACGTCGGGACGAACACCGTTGATTTGTCGGGTTGGTATTTCTCGGACGGGATCCAATACACATTCGGCAACGGGACTTTTCTGGCGGCAGGCGGCTATCTGGTCGTGGCCCGGGAGCCGACGGCGGTCCTGACGAAGTTTGGAGCCGCCGCTTTGGGACCCTGGACGGGAACGCTGAACAATGACGGTGACAGGATTGTCCTTCGAAACGCGGCGGGTGCCGTGGAAGACGAGGTGGATTATCAACCGGGCTTCCCGTGGCCGACGGTTGGCGACGCGCCGGGTTACTCAATCGAGCTGATCAATCCCACGTTCGACAACAATCTCGGCGCAAACTGGCGCGCCTCCGCCGCCGGCAATCCGGCGCAACAGAGTCAGACGCTCATCGCGGACCATTCGGACTGGAAATATCTGGAAGGCCTGAGTGAGGCGTCATCGCCGACGACGGCGTGGCGCGCGCTGAATTTCGACGACTCGGGATGGCCAACAGGCGCGGCGCCGATCGGTTACGATCCGGCGATCGCGATGGGAACCTACCTCAACGACATGCGGTCGAATTACACGACTGTTTTCTTTCGCGCCAAATTCGTTGTGAACGATCCGTCGCAGATCGGCGCGCTGGCGCTGGAGGCGTTGTATGATGACGGATTCAAGGTGTGGATCAACGGCGCGAATGTTCTGAACGTAAACATTTCTTCCGCAGAGGTTCCGTTCGACGGCACGGCCGGCCCGGCGCGAGAAGACGGGAGCTACAATCATTTCGATCTGAATTCGCCGCAGGGTTATCTGGTGTCGGGCACAAATATCATCGCCATTCAGGCGGCAAATTCGAGCCTTACCGCGAGCAGTGACTTCTTTCTCGATCCGCGGCTGCTGGCGACGATCGGTCCCGCCACGCACGGACCAACGCCGGGAAAACTCAACTCGGTTTTCGCCACAAACTCACCGCCCGCGATCCGGCAGGTGGACCATGGTCCGAGACAGCCGAAGTCGAACCAACCGGTCAGCATAACCGCGAAAGTCACCGACCCCGACGGTGTCGCGAGCGTCGTCTTGCAATACCAGATCGTTGACCCGGGAAACTACATCGAGTTAACCGACGCGGCTTACACGAACAATTGGATCTCGCTTCCGATGAGGGATGATGGCACGGGCGGCGACTCCATGGCGGGAGACAGCATCTATACCACGGATTTGCCGCAATCATTGCAGGTGCACCGGCGGCTCGTGCGCTATCGGATCACCGCGACCGACAATGGCGGGCTGGGTGTGACCGTGCCGTACGCCGATGATCCGCAGCCGAACTTCGCGTATTTTGTTTATGACGGCGTCCCGGCATGGACGGGAGCCGTGCGTCCGGGCGTGACCGCCGGTTTCACTGTCAGCTCAAATGAAATGAACCGCCTGCCGGTCTATCAATTGATCTCGAAAAAAAGTTCCGTGCTTACGGCCACCGGTTGGAATCCCGGCGCGCCGAACAATCAGTATGGCGGTGACGATTACCTCTGGCTCGGGACAATGGTCTATGACGGGGTGGTTTACGATCACATGCGCTACCGGATGCGAGGCGGTGTGTGGCGTTATTCAATGGGAAAGAACGCGTGGAAGTTCGCTTTCAATCGGGGGCACAACCTGCAAGCGCGTGATGATTGGGGGGAAAAATACAACACTCTTTGGCGCCGGTTGAGTTTTCGTCCGGACATCCAACAGGGTGATTATCTGCACCGTGGCGAACAGGGGATGTTCGAGTCGGTGGGTTACAAACTGTTCCGGCTCGCAGGTGTGGACGCGCCGCTGACCACGCATGTTCAGTTCCGCATTGTGGACGAAGCGACCGAGACACCGGCGGGCGATCAATACAACGGCGATTTTTGGGGCCTGTATCTGGTCGTGGAGGAGCAGGATGGCCGCTTCCTCGATGAGCGCGGGCTGCCGGACGGAAACATTTACGACATGGAGTCCGGCACCGGCACGCTGAATAACATCGGTCCCGATGGCCCGCTCGACAAATCGGACCTCAACACCTTCCTCAATACGTACAACACCACGACGCCGACCGACGCGTGGTGGCGCACCAACCTGAATCTTCCGCAATACTACAGTTATCAGACAATTCTGCAGGGCATCCACCAGTACGACATCGCGGATGGAAAGAACTATTTTTACTACCGCAATCCCGTCCTTGGCCAATGGGAGGTGTGGCCCTGGGACCTGGATTTGACCTGGGCGGACAACATGTACCGCGCCGGCGTGAGCGGCGGCGATGAGCCATTTAAAAGCCGCGTACTCAGCAATTTTTCCACGGCGCCGGCGCACCCTGTGTTGGCGATTGAATTCCGGAATCGTGTCCGCGAAATCCGCGACCTGCTGTTCAACAGTGATCAGGCCTACCAGGTGATTGATGAAATGGCTGCGCTTGTCCGAGGCCCGCCGGGCCAGCCCTCCATTATCGACGCGGACCGCGCGCAGTGGGATTACAATCCGGTGATGGTGAACTCGAGCATCGTCAATCTGAGCAAGGCCGGCCAGGGACGATTCTACCAGTTTCCGAACGAACCGTCCGTCAGCAAGGATTTCAACGGCTGCATCCAGTTGCTGAAAAATTACGTCAATTATCGCGCAACGAGCGCGGCGCTGGCGACGGGCGTCGCGGGTCTGGACGGACTGGCTGCGGACTCACAGATCCCGAATCGTCCGACTATTGCCGCGATCGGTCCGGCAAACTATCCGCTTAACCGGCTGCAATTTCGCAGTTCATCCTACTCGGGCGCGAACCCGTTCGCGGCGATGAAATGGCGCATCGGCGAAGTCACCGACACAAACGCGCCGGCTTTTGATCCGACGGAGCCACGCCACTATGAAATCACCGCGGCGTGGGAAAGTGGCGAGTCCGCCACTTTTAACAGCGACATCACGATTCCATCGAGCGCGGTGAAGGTCGGTCACGCGTACCGCGTCCGCGTGCGCATGAAGGACACGACCGGGCGGTGGAGCAACTGGTCGCAACCGGTTCAGTTCGTTGTGGGGCTGCCGGACAACGCCGTCGCGCTCGTGGACAATCTGCGCATCACGGAGTTGATGTATGACCCGCCGGGTGGGGGTGAATTCGAATTCATCGAACTGCATAATCTTAGTACGAATCTGACGCTTGATTTGAACGGCGTGAATTTTACTTCCGGAGTGGATTGGACGTTCGATGCGCAAACACTGATGCCCCCGGACAGTTACCTGGTTCTTGTGGGGACCACGAACCTCGCGGCTTTCCGGGCAAATTATGGTCTATCGGTGTCCACGCCAATGGCCGGGCCTTACTCGGGCAGTCTGGCCAATGGTGGCGAGCAAATCACATTAAAGACAGGCGCGGCCGG
>DATNDF010000487.1 GCA_035607015.1 Candidatus Angelobacter sp.
ATTACGAGCGCGCGACTGTCTTCGCGGAGAGAATCGCGTTCCCCAACGGCGTCATGCCCTGGAACGGCGGCCTGCTCGTCACCGCCGCGCCGGACATCCTGTTTTTCAAAGACAACGACGGCGACGGTCACGCCGATGAACGGCGCGTGCTCCTCACGGGTTTCGCCGAGGGCAACCAGCAGTTGCGCGTGAACGGATTGTTCTGGGGACTCGACAACTGGATTTACGGCGCGAACGGCCGCAGTGACGGGGACGTGCACTGGGCCGATGACCCGCCCAACAAAGCAGTGTCGATCCGCCGGCGCGACTTCCGTTTTCGTCCCGGCACGAAACAATTCGAGGCCATCGCCGGACACTCGCAGTTCGGTTGCGCGCACGACGATTGGGGAAATCGCTTTCCAGTCTTCAACAACATCCCGATCCGCCACGTCGCCATCGAGCAACGCTACCTTGACCGCCAGCCGCTCCTCGCCGGCACCGAAACCGTCGTGCCGGCTTCGTCGCCGGATGACAAAGGGCGCGTTTATTATCTCGCGCCGCCCACGCTGCTCATTCCGCAGGCGTCGGATTACTTCACGTCCGCGTGCGGCCCGACGGTCTATCGCGGCGACGCGCTCGGCCCTGACTACTACGGCAACTTCTTTGTCTGTGAGCCGGTCCACAATTTGATTCAACGCCGGCGCCTCCTGCCGAATGGAGCGACCTTCGTCGCCGAGCGCACAGAGTCGGGCAAAGATTTCCTGGCTTCGACGGATCCCTGGTTTCACGGCGTGTTCACGACGACCGGACCCGACGGCTGTCTTTATGTCGTGGACTTCTACCGCAAATTCGTCGAGCACCCGGCCTGGGTCGCCGACGAATTGAAGAACACGACTCCATGGCGAACGGGCGAAGCGCACGGCCGCATCTGGCGCATCCATCCAAAGAACTGGAATCCGACAACATCAAAACCAAATCTCGGCCACTCCAAATCAAGCGAACTCGTCAAACACTTGAGCGACGTAAATGGCTGGTGGCGCGATGCCGCGCGGCGATTGCTCGTGGAACGGCAGGATCGTTCCGCAGTGGGTGCTCTGGAGAAAACAGCGCGCAAGTCGTTTTCACCACTTGGCCGCCTCCACGCGCTTTGGACGTTGGACGGCCTCGGTACTCTGTCACCGGATTCGGTGCTCGCCGCATTGAAAGATTCGGACGCGCACGTTCGTGAACATGCAATCCGTCTGGCCGAGCCATTCCTCGTCGGGGGGACGAGCGTCCCCGCGAGCCGCACTTCGACGCCAGGGCTGGACAGAATCTCACCCCGCGAGATTGAGCGGATCAAGCACGCTCTGTTTGACCTCGTTGATGACAAAAATCCGCGGGTTCGTTTCCAGCTTGCTTTGACGCTTGGCGAGGTCGGCGGCGACGACGCAAAACTTCCGACCCTCGCGCGCCTCGCGCAACGCGACGTCGAAGAGCACTGGACAGTCTTGGCGGTCCTTACCAGCGTCGGGTCGCGTCCGTGGCCGGCGTGGAAGGCGCTGGTCGAAAAAAGTCCGGGCTGGTTTAAAGCGCCGGACAAAGCCCAGGCATGGTTGATCGAAAAGCTGGCCGAGCTCCTCGCCGGGAATCGCAATGAAAGTGATTTGCGTGCGGCGTTGGGGCTCGTCGAAGAGGACGCGCAGCCATTCTACGCAAGAATGGTCCTGCTAAGCAGTCTTGCGCAGGCGGAGAACTCGAATCCTTACATCCGACAGTTGCTGGCGCCACCTTCGGCGGGCGCCGGCGGGAGCCTCACCGGAATTCTGGCTGAAGCCGAACGGATCGCGCATTCACCGGAGCGCGTGCTGCCGGTCCGACTCGCGGCCATCCGGCTGCTCGGACGGCGGCCGCATCCGGGTGTCCAAAGCCTTGCCGCGTTGTTGCTGCCGCAAAATCCGACGGAGGTCCAGTCCTGCGCCGTGACCGCGCTCAACGACGCGAATAATCCGGCCGCCGCCACTTTTGCGTTCGACGGTTTCGAACGCTACACGAGGTCCACGCGACAGCAACTGGTCGCTTCGACGCCCCGCGCGTCTGCGCTCGCCAACGCGTTGCTGACCGCGCTGGAACAGGGCCGGATGCAGCTCACGGAGGTCGATCCATCAACGCGGCAGGCGTTGCGAAGAAGCTCAACCGCAGAGTTGAAACAGCGAGCGGAAAGATTGTTTAAAAGCGCGGTTTCACCGGATCGCGAACAGGTCGTGCAGCATTTCAAGCCGGCAGTGCAGATGGGCGGCAATCGAAAACATGGCGCGGAGATTTTCGCGAAGACCTGCCTGCAATGCCACGCCATGCAAGGCGAAGGCGCGCGGGTCGGGCCGGACTTGTCCGGCATCGCGACCCAGCCGCGCGAGACCATGCTGATGAACATTCTCGATCCGAGCCGACAGGTGTTGCCCGACTTTTTGAGCTACACGGTGACCGCTGCCGACGGCGAGACCTTGACGGGTTTGATCACAGCGGAATCCGCAACGAGCGTGACCATCCGACGGCCGAATGTGCCGGACACAACGATTCGGCGAAGCCAGATTAAAGAGCTGAAGGCCGACGGCAAATCGCTGATGCCCGATGGACTTGAAGCGGGCCTGACGGTGCAGGACATGGCGGACTTGCTGTCGTTCTTGCGACAGCCGGAGGCGACGCTGTTACCCAGGGACAAATGAAGCTGCTATTAACTGAAAGAGCCTCGATTGGCAGGGGAGGGCACGCGGCCCGCGTGCAACTGGTCGGCGGCTCGCCGACCGGTCGGTGTGAAAGGGATTCGTCGGACACCGGGATGAAGTGGCGTGGCCGATTGGATTCCCTGGACGCGGCGAGCCGCCGCGTCCGGCACGCCAGCGGCGTGCGCTCCCCGGAGAAAATCCGCATCCCTCCGACTAAAAATGAAAAACAAACGTAAACCAGACAACTCCACAAACCACCCCCACTCCATCACCCGCCGCGATTTGCTCAAGGGGGTTATCGGCGCCAGCGCAGCAGCAGCGTTGAGCGGTTGTTCCTGGACCGAAAAAAACTCCGGCGGCACCACGCGCAAATCAATTCTCGGCAAGAGCGATCTGATCCGCCGTGAAAACGAAAAGCCCGGCACGCGGGATTGGATGCTCACAAACACGCGCGTTGATCCGGCGACAAAATATCGCTGTCCGTGGATCGAAGGTTACTGTTCGCGCACGAGCGTGCGGGCCGGCGAGTCAATCAGCTTCCACGTTAGCACCAATCCGGCATCGCCGTTCAGACTCGACATTTATCGCATGGGTTACTACGGCGGCGCGGGCGGACGGTACGTGTCAAGCCTCGGCCCGTTCAAAGGCACGACGGAGCCCGACCCGCCCGTCGGCGACAAGCGCGTGCGCGATTGTCAGTGGGAACCGTGCGCGACCGTCAAGATTCCGCGCGACTGGCTCAGTGGCGTCTATCTGGGCAAACTCACCGCCGAGCGCGAAGGGTTACAGAGCTACGTCATCTTCATTGTCCGGGACGACCGCCGCGCTGATTTTATTTTCCAATGTTCGGACACGACCTGGCAGGCGTACAATCGCTGGCCGAGCCAGTTCGCCCTCTACGATGACGGCAAGGACCAATGGTATTGGGGGCCGAACGTTCAGGTCGGCTTCAACCGGCCTTACGGCAAATATTGCCAGATTCTTGACGCGCCACTCACGACCGGTTCCGGCGAATGGTTTCTCTGGGAATTTCCGCTCGCCCACTGGCTGGAGTCGCAAGGCTACGATGTGACTTACATCTCGAACCTCGACGCTCACGCCGACCCGAAAAATTTGTTGCGCGCGAAAGGTTTTCTGTCAGTGGGCCACGATGAGTATTACTCCATCGAAATGTTCAACCAGTTGAAGGCAGCGATTGGCGCCGGGCTGAACGTCGCTTTTCTCTCCGGCAACGCGGTGTGTGGCCGGATTCTTTTTTCGCCTGACTCGCGCGGCACGAACCACCGCGCTTTCGAGCGCGTGGGCGTGTTCGGACCGCCAAACGGCACGCGCGATTTCGTGGCGATGAAAACGCTGCCGCACGAGCGCCCTTACGCCAACGAACTCATCGGCGCGCACAGCACCGGTCCGGTGACCGGCGGCGCGGACTGGATTTGCGCGAAACCTGACCACTGGCTCTTTGAAGGGACCGGCATGAAAAAGGGTGATGGGATTCCCGGACTAGTTGGATGGGAATGGCACGGCGACCCTGCCAATATTCCCGGACTCGAAATCGTCGCCACCGGCCCCACGCAAGACGCGCCGGGCAAACTCAACAGCGGCGTTTACACCGCCACGATTTATCCCGGCCCGAAAGGGAACTTCGTCTTCAACGCGGCAACGTGCTGGTGGGCGGACGGAATGTCGGCGCCGCCCGGCTACGTGCGACCATCGGTTTACACGTCGCCGAAAGGACCGGACCCGCGCGCGCAACGCATCACAGCGAATGTGTTGGAGCAAATGAAACGACGGGTGAAGTTAGCCGTGTAGCCCTTGGAAATACCCGGTCGTGACTGCGATTCGTTCAACCGTTGACCGGTCATAACGAAACGTTGTTGTAGAGGCGGCAAACAATCCCGACAGAATTGCGCCCTCCAGCCCAAGGTTGCCGAGCTTGCGAGGCTGCCCTGGGTCACCATTCGGAAATGGATTCAACCGCAACGCAGTTGTGGCAAATTTGGGGCGTGACGGATGGACGGGAACGGAGTTGACCCGAACGATACAGGAACGCCGACTGGAACCTGCGTTTCGCGCCTGATTTTCGGCGGCTCATTTTTCTTGAAGTCCGTTGCGCGCCACCCACAGTTGCATTCATGGCAAAGCAATCTCCGCCGGCCTGGCGTTTCGTGTCTTTCGACGAGGCAGAGGTCGAGAAACTTCCCGGCAAGACGCACTACTGGCATTGCAAGCCCGGGATGGTCAGGGACACGAACTTCCTGTTCGTCCGCGCGCAACTTCCGCCGGGCGAGGCGCACAAGTTTCATTTTCATCCCGCGATGGAGGAAATGCTTTACATCCTGTCCGGCGCCGCGGAGCAATGGGTGGAAAAGGAGAAACGCGTGATGAAACCGGGCGACTCGCTTTATCTGCCGGCCGGCGTCATTCACGGCACCTTCAACGCGAGCGACGAGGCGCTCGATTTTCTCGCGGTCCTCGCCCCCGCGAAGACCACAGGACCGGTGACAGTGGAGGTCGGTGAAGAAGAACCTTGGAAATCACTGCGTCGGTAAGGATGCTTCCTGCGCGCAACAACGCTCTTTTATGCTGATCGCCGACCCTGAGACTGAAACGGCCATCATGGTTGGCGAGGCTTGAACAGCGCCTGCATGAAAACACTGCATCTCTATCTGACCCGGCAGGTGCTGGCGACGCTGGCGATGACCGTTGCCGTGTTTACCTTCGTGCTGCTGCTCGGAAACGTGCTCCGGGAAATCCTCGCGCTGCTCGTCAACGGTCAGACAACCATCGGCCTCGTGCTGCAGGCCGTCGCCTTGCTGATCCCTTTCGTTCTGGTTTTTGCCCTGCCCATGGGAATGTTGACGGCGACACTGCTGGTCTTCGGACGTTTCAGCGCCGACCAGGAGTTGACCGCCGTTCGCGCCAGTGGCGTCAGCCTGGTAGCGCTGATTACGCCGGTGCTGTTGCTGAGCGCGGGATTGAGCTGCGTCTCGGCCCTGGTCAATCTGCAGGTCGCGCCGCAATGTCGCGTGGCCTACAAAAACCTTTTTTACCGCATCGGTCTGGAGCGCTCGACTTCGCTGATCATGGAAGGCCGGTTCATGGACGATTTCCCGGGTTACATCGTTTACGTCGGCAAAAAAAGCGGCACCAACCTGTACGAAGTGCGGATCGACGGCGTGGACGCGGACGGAAAAATGACGAACCACATTGTCGCAGCCCGGGCGACACTCGTTTCCGACGTCGGCAACAACCGCGCGTATTTGCGATTGTACAATGTTTACGAAACGGACCTGGTGAACTGGAGCGGCGTCAACTCATTCGAGGAGATTTCAAAAACGCTGACCACCAAACCGCTCACGCAGCCGGCGTTCAGCGTCAGCTTGAGCGACATGACGTTCCGCCAACTGTGGCGGAAGCTGAGTGAACTGGAACAGTTGGGCGTCCGGGCCGCACCGATCCCGCGCGCGACCGTGGAACAGATGCGCGAGCAGAAGCGCCAGCTTGAAGCGATCAAGGCCGACCTGACCATGCCGGTGCGGGTGCAAATTCACCGGCAGGTCGCCTTTTCGTTCGCGTGCATCGGGTTCACACTCGTCGGCATTCCGCTCGGGATTCGCGCGCACCGCCGCGAAACCAGCGTCGGCGTGGCGATGGCGCTTATTCTCGTTCTGACCTATTACAGTTTTATCATCGTCGGCCAGTCGCTTGAGTCCCGTCCGGAGCTGGCTCCGCATCTGATCGTGTGGCTGCCCAATTTCATTTTCCAGGCCGTCGGCGCGGTGCTGCTCTGGCGCGCAAACCGCGGCGTCTGACGCGGACCTCGCGGCGGCGTCCTGAAAACGCGCAACCGAACTGCTTTCCCGATTGACGCACGCGGCGTCTTGCGTTGCACTGTCCGCATGAATCCACGACGAGTTTTCCCCATTTCATGCCGGCTCCTTCTGGCGTCATTGTGCGTGGTGGTCGCCACGCACGCGGAGGTCAGACTGCCCGGCCTGTTCTCCGACCACATGGTTCTCCAGCAGGGAATGCGCGTGCCGGTCTGGGGCTGGGCTGACGAAGGAGAGAAGGTCACGGTCACGTTTCGCGGAAAAAAAGCTTCGACGACCGCGAAGAACGGGAAATGGATGGTGAAGCTGGCCGCGTTGAAGGCGGGCGGGCCGGACCTGTTGACAGTCGAGGGCGGAAACAGAATTGAGGTGAAAGACGTGTTGGTCGGTGAGGTCTGGGTTTGCAGCGGTCAGTCTAACATGGAGTTTCCGCTGAAGGCGTCGTTTGAAGTGGACAAAGACATTGCCAATTCTGCAAACTCGGAGCTTCGCCTCTTCACGGTTCCAAAACTGAAGGCCAACGGGCCGGTGGACGACGTCAAAGCGGGCTGGCAGGAATGCAATCCGGACACGGTTAAAAACTTTTCCGCCGTGGGCTATTATTTCGGTCGCGATTTGCAAAGGGCGCGGGGCGTGCCGGTGGGCCTGATTCACACATCGTGGGGCGGGTCGCCGGCGGAAGTATGGATGCGCGAAGGAGTCCTCGCCGCGAATCCCGAATACAAACGCGACATTCTCGACACCTATGGAGACAAGCTCAAGTGGTATCAGGCGGAATTGGACAAGTGGGAAAAAGAAGCCGCGGAGTTCAAGAAGGCCGGCAAGGAACCGCCGCGCGGGCGCCCCTGGCCGGCGTGGAAACCCGCCGAACTTTACAACGGCATGATCGCGCCGTTGATTCCTTACGCCATTGCCGGCGCCATCTGGTATCAGGGCGAGTCCAACGCGGACCGCGCCTGGCAGTATCGCACGCTGTTCCCGGACATGATCCGCAACTGGCGGCGGGACTGGGGCCAGGGGGACTTCACGTTTCTGGCCGTGCAAATCGCGCCATGGGACCGCAACAAAAAGCGAACCGTTGAACAGATCACTCTCGCTCCCGGGGACAGCGACTGGGCCGAATTGCGCGAAGCGCAACTGCTGGCGACAAAAGCGCTGCCCAAGGTCGGCATGGCAGTCATCACCGACGTCGGTGACAAGGACGACATCCACCCGACGAAGAAAGGGCCGGTTGGCGCGCGACTGGCGCTGCTCGCGCGGAACACTACGTACGGAGAGAAAATCGAAAGCGAAGGCCCCCGCTACCGGCAGATGAGGGTCAAGGGCGAGCAGGTTATTTTAAGTTTCGACCACGTGAGCAGTGGTCTCGAAGCGCGTGGCGGGCGGCTGCGCGGATTCGCGATTTGCGGCGAGGACGGAAAATTCATCTGGGCGGACGCACAAATTGACGGCGACAAGGTCGTCGTGAGCAGTTCTGTGGTACTGAAACCGGTCGCGGTTCGTTATGGGTGGGCGGACTACCCTGTGGTCAACCTGTTCAATCACGAAGGCCTTCCCGCGTCGCCGTTCCGTACCGACAACTTCCCAATGATCACCGCGCCAAAAAAATAGGTCCGGACAGAGGCGACCACCGCCGAACGCAACGACAATATGCAATCGAGAATCTTCGGCCTGCTTCTGGGTCTGGGAATGATCGTCGTCTGCCTGCCCGGCGAATCGAGACCGGCCCCTTCAAAACTGCAAGACCATCAACCGGGCCTGGTGAAATCCGAATTTATTTTTGAAACGGCGCCGTTCAAGAGCAGTCATGCTTCGACGATAGTGGAAACAAAGGACGGATTGTTGGCGGCCTGGTTTGGCGGGCCGCACGAACGGCATCCGGAAGTGGTCATCTGGACGGCGCGCCAACGCGACGGCAAATGGTCCGCGCCGGAACAGGTAGCCGATGGCATTCAAGCGGACGGCAAAACCCGGTTTCCTTGTTGGAACCCGGTGTTGTTTCAACCGAAAAACGGACCCCTGCTGCTGTTTTTCAAGGTTGGGCCGAGTCCATCCGCCTGGTGGGGCATGTTGATGACCTCGACTGACAACGGCGCGACCTGGACCAAACCGCGCCGGTTGCCGGACGGTCAGGTTGGGCCTGTGCGAAACAAACCGGTGCAACTCGCGGATGCGTCATTGCTTTGCGGCGCGAGCACCGAGGATCACGGCTGGCAAATCCACATGGAGCGCACCCCCGATTTTGGGCAGACCTGGGAACGCACGCCCTCGTTGAACGACGGCAAGAATCCGGGTCTTATCCAGCCGACGATTCTGCAATGGCCGTCCGGTAGAACGCAAATCCTCCTGCGCAGCAAACAAGGGAGCATCTTTGAAAGCAGGATGGGCGACGACTGGAAAAGCTGGAGTCCACCGAAGCGCTCGGCGCTGCCCAATCCGAACAGTGCGATCGATTCGGTTATGCTCAGGGACGGACGCGCGCTGCTGGTTTACAATCACAGTTCCAAATCGCGCGCGATGCTGAACGTGGCGGTTTCGAATGACGGCGAACACTGGGAGGCTGCGCTGGTTCTTGAAAATCAGCCCGGTGACCTCGAGTTTTCCTACCCTGCGGTGATTCAAACCACCGACGGCCTGGTGCATGCGACCTACACCTGGAAACGCGAGCGGATCAAACACATAGTCGTGGATCCCGCCAAACTTCAGCCGCGTGATTTCGTGAGTGGTGCATGGCCAAAATAGAGCGGCCTCAGGTGAATCCATTAACCGGAGGATGCTCTGACAAATCGGCGGTGAGAAGCTTGAGCCGCCCCGCCCTAGTTGATGACTTACGGCCGGCACTGCCGCCGGAAAGCTTATTTGGCCTGCGCGCGCCGATGGACTTTATACACCTCCGCCTGGTCGGTGCATTTGATGACCATTTCGTCAATGCAGACGTGTGGAGGACGGCTGGCGGCCCAGACCATTGCTTCCGCGACATCATCGGCGGTCAAAGGGACAAGACCTTCATAAACCTTTTTCGCACGCGCGGCGTCCCCCTTGAAGCGCACGAGAGAGAATTCAGTTTCGGCGAGGCCGGGATCAATGGTGCCGACGCGCACGTCGGTGCCATTTAATTCGAGCCGCAGCGCGCGAGTGATGAACAACTCGGCAGCCTTCGCGCCGCAGTAAGCCGCCCCGTTTTCGTAGGCGGTGCGGCCGGCCACGGAGCCGATGTTCAGGATGTAACTGCCAGGGTTGTTGGTCATCAACGGCAGGCAGGCACGTGTCACCCGCAACACACCGAGCACGTTCGTTTGCATCATAAATTCCCAGTCCTCGTCCCTGCCCTCTGCCACCTTCTCCAGTCCTTTGGCACCGCCCGCGTTGTTGACGAGCACGTCGAGGCGGTCGGTGTGCGTGCGCGTCCAGGCGACAAAATCGTTGACGTTTTTGGTTTGGGCGACATCAAGCGAGCGAACGTGAGCAGCGGGAGCCCCGGCTTTCTTCGCTTCCGCAGCGACGGCTTCGAGCCGGTCAACACGCCGGGCGCCGAGCAGCAGTTTTGAACCTTCACGAGCAAAAGCGAGCGCGGCGGCAGCGCCGAATCCACTGGAAGCTCCGGTGATGAGAACCCATTTGTCTTTGAGAGAAGTTGGCATCCGAGAATTTTAGGGGAGGAGCGAACCCTGACTCAAACAAAAATGGTGCGCGATAGAGGGTTCGAACCTCTGACCCCTTCCGTGTCAAGGAAGTGCTCTACCACTGAGCTAACCGCGCATCCGACCGCGGGCGGATAAGCTCGCAAATCTGCGCGGCTTGGCAAGCGCAGAATTGACGAGCATCGCTGCGCTGGACACCGCCAAAAACGACCACTGGAATTATTTGATGCGAGCGCCCGGTCGTGTTCAACTGATTCCCTCAACGGCGACAGATTGCGGCTGATGCGCGAAAATCAGGAACCAACCGGCCAGGTGCAGCGATTCTGTCCGCTGTGCGAAGGAAAGGACGCGGACCTGTTCATGAAAAAAGGTTCGCTACGCCTCACGCGTTGCCGGGTCTGTTCGATGATCTATGCCAGTCCGGTGGAACCGGAGCTGGCCTCGGGAAAGTTCTACGACCGTCTCGGCGCGCCGTTTTATTTGTCTCCGGACAAACTCGAGGGTGATTACGCTCCCGTGCGATTCAAGCGGGAACTGCGGTTTTTTCGCGCTTACTGCCGGGCGGGCGCCGTGCTGGATGTCGGCTGCTCGACCGGCGCGTTTCTGTTTCAGTTGAAAAGGCTTTTCCCGGAAGATTACTCCGTCACAGGAATGGACGTCGCCAGCGCCGCCCTCGATTACGCCGAAGGGCGCGGAATCGAAACCATCCGCGAGTCGTTCCTGGATTTTGATTTCGGAGCGAGGCGTTTTGACGCCATTACATTCTGGGCCGTCATCGAGCATCTGGTCCAGCCGCGGAGATTTTTGTCGAGAGCGCGGTCGGTTCTGAAACCGGGCGGGCATTGTTTTGTCCTGGTGCCGAACCTGAAATCCCTGGCGGCCCGATGGCTTGGAGTAAAATACCGTTACATCATGCCGGACCATGTCAATTATTTTACGGCAACGACACTCAGGCAGTTTGCGGCGACGGAGCCCGGGTTTGAAATCGTCCGACTGAGCCAGTCGCATTTTAATCCTGCCGTGATTCTGAAGGATGTCGGCGGCGGCGTGAAGCGGGTGGCGGACGAAGAGCGGGCGCGCCTGTTGAGACGCACCACAGCATTAAAGCAGCATCCGCTCCTGCGGCCGGTCCGCTGGATTTATTCAGGCGCCGAACGGCTGCTTGTCGCCGCGGGACTGGCGGACAATCTGGTCATGGCGGTGCGGAAAAAATTCTGACCGCCAGGCGGGTTTGGCGTTGACTCGGTCAAAGTTTCTGGAGGATTTTAGCCGCCGGTTATGGCGACAATTCAGCGCGCGCTCATCTCGGTATTCGACAAGACCGGGCTCATCCCGTTTGCGCAGGCCCTCGTGACATCGAACGTCGAACTGGTTTCGACCGGCGGCACCGCCAAAGCGCTGCGTGAAGCCGGCCTGTCGGTGATTGAACTGAGCAATTACACCGGTTTTCCTGAAATGCTCGACGGCCGCGTAAAAACACTGCATCCCAAAGTGCACGGCGGTTTGCTTTACCTGCGCGGCAATCCCGCGCACGAAGCGGCGGTGAAGAAGCACGGCATCGGGCCGATCGACCTGGTCGTGGTGAACCTGTACCCCTTCGAGCAAACTGTGGCGAAGCCGGGTGTCACCCTGGATGAGGCCATTGAAAACATCGATATCGGCGGGCCCTCGATGCTCCGCAGCGCGGCGAAAAACCACGCGCACGTGACCGTCGTAATGGATCCCAACGACTACAATGAGGTGGCCGCGCAAATCAAAGTTCGAGGCGGCACCACGCTGGAATTCCGTCGCAAGCTTGCCGCGCGGGTGTTTGCGCACACGTCCGCCTATGACGCCGCCATTGCCACGCATTTTATCAAGGTTTTCGGCGCGGGCGCACCCGCGCCCGTGCCCGCCCGAGCCGTTCAATCACCCTTGCCACTGGAGCAGCCGACGACCGCACTGCCGCAGACCCTGGTCCTGGAAACACCGCAGGTGCAGGCTCTTCGTTACGGCGAAAACCCACATCAACGCGCGGCGCTCTACGGGCGATTTTCGGAGTACTTTCAACAACTGAACGGCAAGGAACTTTCCTTCAACAACATCCTGGATTTGACGGCCGCCGCAAATTTGATCGGTGAATTTGAGAATGATCCACCGACGCTGGCCATTCTGAAGCATACGAATCCGTGCGGCGTGGGACAGGGGAAAAATCTGCGCGAAGCGTGGAAGCGGGCGTTCGCTACGGACAACCAGGCGCCCTTCGGCGGGATCATCGTCGTGAACAGGCCGCTGGATTTGCCGTGTGCGCGGTGCATCGCGGAGATTTTCAGTGAGGTGATCGTCGCGCCGGACTTTACGGCCGACGCACTGTTACTGCTGCAGAGGAAGAAGAGCCTGCGGTTGATAAAAACGCTGAGGAATCCGCGGACCGCCGCGCCGTGGGACGTCCACAGCGTTGGCGCGGATTCCTACCTGATGCAGGAGCGCGATTTGAAAACCGCCGCCGGCGCGGACTTGAAAGTGGTGACGAAGCGAAAACCGACCCGGGCAGAACTGGAGACGATGCTGTTTGGCTGGCGGGTCGCGAAGCATGTGAAATCGAACGCGATCGTCTATGCGGGCAAAGGTCGCACGCTGGGCATCGGCGCCGGCCAGATGAGCCGCGTGGATGCGAGCCGGCTTGCCGTGTGGAAGGCGAAGGACGCCGGCCTTTCGCTCAAGCGGAGCGTCGTTTGCAGTGATGCTTTTTTTCCGTTTCCCGACGGATTGATTGCCGCGGCAAAAGCCGGGGCCACGGCGGCCATACAGCCCGGCGGGTCCGTGCGCGACGCGGAAGTGATTACAGCCGCCGACAAACGCGGGATGGCGATGGTCTTCACCGGGGTGCGCCATTTTCGTCATTGATCCTCGAGTTAATCCTGGATGCCCGCCCCGGGCAGTTTGCTGACGAGCCAGCGGTGTTTTCCGCGAGCGGTCTTGTCCACTTCCTTGACCTCGCGAAAGGTGATTGTGAAATCGTCCCCCAGCTTGTGTAGAATCGCTTCCTCGATTTTCAGCAGTCGGGAAGAATGAAACTGCGGACCCGCGATATAGCGGAATTCTGCAGCGCCCGGCTGATCCTGATAAAACTGCACCGCATACAAATCATCGAATGCCGTGTCGTGCATGTTGAAAGCAGTGAGCGAAATGCGCCGTCCGGTCGCACTGACAAGATATTCCTGCTGCCGTCCGGCGATTTCCACGGCCGCGGGCCAGGGGTGCTCAAGGTTGGACGCGTCCGTCGGCTGAGCCAGTCGGGCGTAATCGCCGGTGCGGTAACGAATGAGCGGCATGGCCATGTTGTGAAACGAGGTCCCGATGATTTCACACAGCCCCTCGTTGTCCGGAGGTCCGAATTCGACAAACCCATACTGCGGAAAAAAATAATAGAGTTCGGACTGCGCGCCTTCCCCCGCCAGCGCGACCCGCTCGGCATGGCCATACCACCGGTAAACGCGGCAATTGAAAACGCGTTCCAGCAGGCGTTTCTGAGGAAGGGTCAGCCGTTCCGAGCCGCAAAGCAGTCCACGCAGCGGCAAGCGCCATGCATGGCCTGATTTTTCAAGATATTCCGCGAGTTGCAGGGCGGCCGAGGGGTATGCGTGAACAAAATCAGGCCTGAATTTTTCCAGGGCCTCCAGGTATTCCGGCAGACGATCGAGCGTCAAGTGATAGGACGAAAGCAGCATCCAGTTGCGCGTGGCGTCGTAGGAAACAATCCGGCCCTGCGCCTGCGAACTTACAACGTGACCACGAATAACCGCCAGACGCGCCCCGTCGAAATACCCCGCGCGCCGCCACAGGGTTTCCAGAAATACCTGTTCTTTCGGACGGCTGACGCCCTTCTGCAGATAAAAACCCACCGGCACGCCGGTCGAACCCCCCGTGGTCATGTAGAGACGTTGCGACGCCCGTAGTTCCGTGGAAACCATATCGGTCAAATGCTCCTGCAAATCTCTTTTTTCGAGGAACGGACAATCTTTCAGATCCTTTGGACTGTGCACGTTTTCAGGACGAAATCCTGCACGGCCAAAACTACGCTGGTAGTACGGACAATGGCTGGCCGCGTGGTGCAGCACGGCGCGGAGTTGCTTGAGCTGGTAGTGTTGGGTCTCTTCGAGCGGCCAGTGCTCACCCTCCATGGCAATTTTTTTGAATTCACCGTAACGCGCGCCGTAACGCCAGCTTTGAGGTAACTGCCGATAAGCGGTCCCGAGCACCGATTGGAGCCAGCGCGGCAGCGCGTTGTAGGAGTCCAGCAGAGGATAAAGTTTGTCTTCCAGGCTCATGGCGCTTGTTTGTCCAGGTACACACGGCACCACAGTTCAAAGTTCAGCAGAATGTAGATGAGGTAATTGTAGTCGTGGCGTCCGGAGGCGTTTTCCTGGATCAACCGGTGGACGTAATCCGGATTGAAAAAGCCGCGGCGTTTGAGGTTCGATTCGCAAAGCAGATCGCCGATCATTTCCTTCAAATCGGAAACAATCCAGGTGCGGATGGGCGCTCCAAAGCCGGCTTTTTTCCTGTTCAGAATGTGAGCTGGCAACAGTCCGCGAAGCGCCCGTTTCATCAGGTACTTTCGGGTCGATCCGCGCATTTTCAAGCCTGGTGCAACACTCGACATAAAGTCCACCACCTCGTTGTCGATATAAGGCACGCGCACTTCGACGCCAAAAGCCATGCTGGTTTTGTCGGTGTAAGCCAGGTTGAGCGAAGGAAGGAACGTTCCCATGTCGAGGTGTAGCATGCGGTCGATGTAGTGCCAGCCGTCCGATTTCTTCAGCAGGTCCCGATGGGTTCGCTCGGGCAGACCGGCCTTGATCGAATCGGCATAACGTTCGCCCAGCAGTCCGTGAAGATTCTCGTCGTAGGCGTAGGACAGAAAGCCGATCAGGCGGTCTTCAAATTCGAGCGAGGCTCCAGCGTTGAACTTTCGCAAACGCCGGAACGTGGCGGTCAACGGTCCGCCTTTTGACGCCGGGAGTCTGTCCAGAAGTTTTCCGAGCAAAACGCGGATGCGCTTTGGCAAACGATCATAAAACCGGGAGAGTCGAACCGCCAGATGCCATGGGTAGCCGCAAAAAACTTCGTCGCCACCCTGCCCGCTGAGCAGCACTTTCGTGTTCTGCTGGCGCGCCGCCTGGCAAATCAAATAGCTGGTGATGGCCGCCGGGTCGGCGACCGGATCGTCCAGGTGCCAGATCACCTTCGGCAGCAGATCGACAATTTTCGGCTCCAGGATGATTTCCTGATGATCTGTTCCAAACCGGTCTGCCAGCTCGCGCGCAAAGCGGATGTCATCCGGCTGACCTTCAAAGCGCTGATCTTCACGGCGGAAACCGATGGTGAAAGTTTTGAGTCGTTCAGTTGTCAAACTGCTTGCCATTGCCAACAGGCCGCCGGAGTCAACCCCGCCGCTCAAGAACAGGCCGACCGGCACGTCGCTGATCATCTGACGGCGAACCGTTTCGTGGAGGAGGTCGCGCAACTCGCGTGTCAGGGTCCTTTCGTCCTCCGCGCAGCGGGTGTCATTATACGTCAGTTCGTAGAAACACGAAGCTGATCTTTTTCCATCGCCGAACGTCATAACGTGTGCCGGCGGAACTTTGCGCACGTGTCTGAACAAGGTCAGCGGTTCGGGGCAATAACGGAACCGGGCGTAGGCGAGAAGGGCGTCCGGATCAAGTTCCCGGTCGAGGTGTGGATCGCAGAGAAGAGACTTGATCTCGGAAGCAAACAGCAGCCGGTCGTCCTGTTCCCAATAATAGAGCGGCTTGACGCCGTAGCGGTCGCGGGCGAGATGAAGCAATTTGAGCCTGGAATCCCACAGCGCGAACGCGAAAATACCATTCAGTTTTTTGACGAGGTCGATTCCCCATTCCTCGTAGCCGTGAATCAGCACTTCGGTGTCCGTCCGGGATCGAAATTGATGGCCAGCTGCCAGGAGAAACTTGCGGAGCTCGGGAAAATTGTAAATCTCACCGTTGAAGACGACCCAGACACTTCCATCCTCGTTGGCCATTGGCTGGTGACCGGCCGGGCTCAAGTCGATGATGCTCAGGCGGCGATGGCCCAACGAAACCTGCCGGCCGGAGTGGACAAAAACTTTGGTGCCAAAATCATCCGGGCCACGATGAGAGATGACAGCCGTCATTCGACGGATCAGATCCTCGTTGGCTTCGCCCCAGATGCCTGCAATGCCGCACATGTCGGGAGTCGTGTCGCGTGACAGTCTATTTCGTGGCGAAGATAAACAGGTACCAGCCGATCCTCGCCGCCAGCAATTTCTCCACACTGAACGGGAGCCGGTTTACCAATGGATACTTGTTCAACGGAAGGTGCGCGACATTCATGCGGAGACCGCGGAAGTGCGAAAAAAGCCTGTTCGCCTCCGGCCTGGTGAAAGCAAATGCGACGGGGCATTCCGGTCCATCGGTGCAGTGGTGAACGAAGTTTTCCGGTCTCAGGTAGCTCCATCCTTCCCTGAGAAAGTTATGGTAATGGATTTTCCATACCCTGTTGTCGCTGTTGCCACGCAATCCTGCAAGCGATTCGGTGAGAACTCGCTCGCGATCGCGTCGCCAGCGGCCTGCGCGCGACAATAGCTTCAAGAAAACGCGCAGTCGCATGAAACTCATGATCCGAACGTAATAATTAAAGCTGTGCCTGTGATAGAGCATGATGATTGCGTGCCCGTCCGGCTTGAGAACGCGATGTACCTCGTTGATGGCCGCCTGCGGGTTGGGAGTGTGATGCAGTACGCCGTGCGAGTAAACGAGATCGAAACTTGCATCCGGGAAGCTGAGTCGCTCGGCGTTCTCCTTTTGGAACGAGCCGCCCAGTCCAAGGGCTGCGAAATGCTTTCGCGTGGCCTCCAGCGCCGCCTCGGTCAAATCGACGCCCGTGTAGCAAGCACCATTGAGGGCAAACATGGCGCCATCCGCGCCGTTGCCCGTGCCGATTTCCAGCACCTTCTTCCCTTTCGATTCGGTGAACGGAACCAGCAGTGGGATGTGCCATTCTGTGCGATAGCGGTGTTCGCGAAACTTTTCGAAGAACTCCTTTTCACTCGCGTAGTCCCGGACAAAGTGTGACCCGCAGGCTTCGGTGTTCCAGAACGAATGAACATTGGCCACTGACGGTCTGGCTTCCATGAGTGCAGGGGATGATGAGAGGAAATCGGGTGTCTGGCCAGTTTGTTCTTTGCGAAACTGACGCCGGGTCACCTCAGACAGTTGTCGTATGGCGCCGCTTCTCGATTGCGCCAACCCAGCCGAAGTGGGGCTTGAAATCAAATGTTTCCTGGATTGCGTCAAGCCTGCTCGTCCAAGCCGGCCTGCTGGAAACGACGACGATCTCGTCCGGTGAGAATGGAACAAAATTCAATTCGTGGATGCGAAAACTGTTTTTCAAGAGGCGCAGCTTCTGCCAGTCAAATCCCATCAACGTCGCTGCCACACAATCGACAGCGACAGGGTGCGTGCCGGCGATGACGACGCCGCATGGTTTCGGATCGGGCGACATCGGCCCATTCCCCTCCCCGGCAATGATGCCATCCACGACTGTCAGATACCGCAGTGGCTTTTTCCGCGGTTGACCGTCCCCGTCGAAGGAAAAGAGGCATTTGTTGAGATCGAGGACCATGCGCCAGCAGGTGTCATTGCCGTGCCAGTTGCCGGAACGAATCACCTTCTGCGTGTCGCCAAAAACGAGGCGCCCTGCCTTTTTTATCGGAACAAACAGCCGTGACAGATTAGGCCGCCCCTTCAGCCAGCGTTTGGCCGTGCCCATCCAAGCCTGCTCCAAACGGGCTTTGGCGGTTACGGATGGAAATTGATCGCCGCCGTCGGCAGGCGTTCCTTCCGTATGATGCGGCAGCCAGTTTTTGTTCGCATTGATGCCCACCAGGTTCTTCAGTGCGCATGTGACACCGACTTTCTTGTGCGTCTTCAGCTTGGGAATGTTAATCAACACGTCGGCATCCATCGGCGTGCGGCACAACAGATACTCGTGATGTGTCCCGTTGTGTTTTGCATTCGTCTCCGCCATGTCGTAGGAGGCGCCGTAGAGTCGGCTCATGCCTTGATAGCCAACAAATTCACTTGCCGAATTCAGCTCGATGCGTGTGTGTCCGTTGGGATCGCCAGTTAACTGAGTTTTGGAGATGGTTACTCCGTCGATGGTGTGCCATTCCTCCGGGCGCAGGTCGAGCAGACTGAATTCGACTCCGGGAAAATCCTTGCGGACCCGGGCCAGCATGAGGTCCAGATCGCAGTATTCGCGGATTTTTGAAAAAGAGGAATCCGTTTGTGGCGCATCGCAAATCGTGACCGAGCCTTTGCCCTGCAACTTCTCTGCCGCCCAGCTTGCGACGGCTTCAATGACCGCCGGATGCGTGATGACGTGCTGCCAGTGGTCCGGGCCGGGAAACCGCTCGTCGTATTCCTTGATCCAGTTTGGTTTGAGAACGACGCGGTCGTTGGGCCGGATGAAGGTATCGGGTAGCGACAATGCGCCAACAGCTGATCTCATAGTTTCCGCCACGGTCCCCGATCCGGTGTAACGATCGGGCGCAGAAAAGACTGCCACGCGCGAGAGAGACAAAGAGTATTTGGCGGCGGACATCGAACTCAACCTAGCAGACCGATGGAACTTGTTCAGCTTTTTCGCTCACGTATTTAACAGGAGACTGACAAAAAAAGATCCGCCAAATCCGAACGGTTACTTTGCGGGCGGTGTAGGCGTTTCCTTCAATTTCTGGTCGACGATGGCAAGATAAGTTCTTGCAATCGGGTTGTGCCACGCATGTTGCAACGTCAATGATTTTTCAAACCAGGGTTTCGCAGCTGAATAATCTCCGACTTGAACAAAGTGCCAGCCCTGGTGAGCGAGGACATAATAGTTGTTGGGATCGCTCTTTACCGCCATTTCGAAATACGGCGCCGCTTCGTCGTGGCGTCCGGACCAATCGAGGCACATTCCGAATTTCATATAGTTATATGGGTCGTACGGGTTGAGACGTATTCCCTGTTGAAACCAGTGCATGGCTTCGGAGATTAGCTTTTCAGAACCGCTGTCCCCGTCCCACCCCACCCGACGGAGCGCCTCCCCGAGGGCATAGGTCGTTTCAAAATTTTCAGGTTCGATGGCCGCCGCCGCGCGCAGCGCCGCCATCATTTTCGGAGTGTATGCGGTCTCCTTTGCAGCGAGTTCGAGTTGGGCGTATTCCCGTCCTCGTCGGTAACCTTGTTGCCCAAGATAGAAAACGACGATGATTCCGACGACAGTGGCAATAATGCGTCCAATCAAGCCTGGATTGATCCAATAACGGTCGGTCGCGAACCTCAAATATCCGGAAAGTAAAGCCATCAGAGTGACGGCAAGAATCGCGTTCGCCGGGACGTGCATGTTGAAGTCGGTGAATGAATGAATGAGGATCGCTACAAGTCCGACAGATGCGCCAAGAACGAATGCGGCCCGATTGCTTGGCTTGGTTCCCAACACACTTTGATCACGGCTCACAAATTTCCAAGTCTTGAACACACCCACGTAAAGGAGCACGAACGCGGCCACAATCAACGAGGTACCCACCAACCCCCAGTCGGCCAAGGTGTTCAAATAGTCATTATGGGCGAAGCCCGGCCTGGCCTGGATCTCAGGGGGGCGATACTCAGGAAACCGGTAATCGAAGTGGGCCGGCCCGACACCGCACCAAGGATGATCTTGCCACATTTTCATCGTTGGCTGCCAAAGCCAGATACGACCTCGCGCACTGTCCGGGGATTCAACCGAAAGAACGTTTTCAACTCGTTTGTGAACGCGATCTGCGCTTAAATAAAAGTAGGCACCCGCGGCGATCAATCCGGCGACAACAATCAACGCCGGGAGCCTTTGCTCTCGGCGTTGAATCAAGAGGACAAAAAACAGTCCCAGTGATACACCCGTGGAAATCCAAGCGCCGCGAGAAAGAGTAACGGAGATGCCGGCGAGCATGGCCAGGGAAGCATAACCGAGAGAGATCCGGAGAACGTGGCCAAGCCGCCCCGTCAACGCATATGCCAGGCCGAGAGGCGCCAGCAACTCGAGGAAACCGGCTAGATGGTTCGGGTTGATGTAGGTTCCAGAACCGCGCTTTCGAAACACGACCGGTTTGACGAAGTGCCAGACGTATTCGGAGTTCGTAGCAAACTGGAAGATCCCGTACATCGATATTGCCAGTGCCAAAAAGATCATTACGAAACTGATCAGTTGAGTTGTTTCCTGTCTGGCCAAATTGTTAAGGATCGCAAAAAACAGGAGAGAGTATACCAAGACGCGGATTAGTTCCTGTCGCGCCGCATACTCAATATCCGCTTGTTGATAACGCGCGATTGCGTAAACGACAACAGCCACTACCGCCCAGCAGATTGGCGGCCACATTACGTGATGGCCCGGATTCAGCCAGAACCGTAGCAGCCAGAGCAATGCGGCCGCCGACGTTAGTGCTTGAACAACCAGGAATTCTGCGGGGCGCACGGCGCCGGTCGCCAGCGGGCCGAACATCAGAATCGCAAGAACTAAAAAGAGGATTCCTTTTTCGCACCAGTTGTCCAGACGCTCGCGGACCATAGTCGGATGAAAGCTAATGCAGTCTTTGCATCGCGGTCACGCGAATTTGTCGTCGTGTCTGAGGCGGATTCTTAATTGCCTTCTAGCGTTGCACCATCCATCGTACAAGAAATGTTGCCAACTTACTCTCGGTCGTTGACGCTCGGGTCTTCGAATTGGGCTTTTTGGAGCAGTAGCCCAGTGTTCTTCCGCGGTTTGAGAGCCGATTGCGTGGAGTGGCTTTCTTCCTGAATGGCAGCACTTTTACCTTACTGTGCACGACTAGTCTGTAATTCCATGAGGATTGTCCACACGGCCACAGCCTATTTTCCGAGCGTGGGTGGGGCCCAATTGCATTGGTTTAAGATCGGGCGACTGCTTCGGGAGAGGGGCCATGAAGTCGCTGCCATCGCTCAGTGGAAAGACCAGCGTAACCGCTATTTGTTGGACTCCACCCTGTTTGCCCCGTGGGGGGATGATCAATATGACGCGCAAGGGATTCCTGTTTATCGGTTTCAGCCAAGCTTCTCAGCCCGGTGCTGGATGGCGCCGCTCCTGCCAGGCTGCTTCATGCTGCCTGAACTCTGTTATTGGCCAATCAGCGCCTATTTCGCGCGCCGCTTCGAACAGGTGCCAGGCCGCATGGATATCGTGCACAACATTCGCAGCGGCCGCGAGCATTTTTCTTGGGCTTCCTACGCGTTCGCGCGAAAACGTGCGGCTCGTTTCTTCATCACTCCCAATTTCAGTCCGCGAATGCAGTCCTCGTTCGGTCGCTTCGTCATGCGAAACTTCTTTCGCTTGCTGCGACGGGCCGATGGTGTTTTCGTCTTTACTGCGGCCGAAGAGGAAGAGATGAAGCGTTTGGGCGTTCTTGAAAACCGCATCTGCCTTATCGGCGTCGGACCGTTACTGGCGGACCGGTTTGACGCGGCACAATTCAAGCGACAGTTCCGCATCCGAGAGAAAATGGTATTGTTTCTCGGGCAAAAGCTTGCTTACAAAGGCTTCGACACACTTTTGGCGGCGGCACCTTCCGTATGGGCGAAATACCCTGATACCAGTTTTGTGTTCATTGGTCCTCATTATAATTCCAGCAGGTCGCAAATT
>DATNDF010000488.1 GCA_035607015.1 Candidatus Angelobacter sp.
TGCGCGATGGTCGGCAGGCCGGTTTCGGCGATGACCTCGGTCATGGCCAGGCCCAGCGGGACGTGCATCGGGATGGCGAGGATGTTCTGCGGGATGAGCAGTTCGATCTGAAATTTTTCGACGAACCGGTAGAGTTCCTCCTTGAGCTGTTCCTTGAGCGACTGGATCCGGCGGGTGATTTCGCGCGAGCGCGTCGTGGCGCCGAAAATATTCTCCTGGGCGGCGAGCACGTCGCGATGCCCGAAGAACGCGAGGGGCGCGAGATGGCTGGTTTCGGACGGAGTATCAAGCAGGCCGGCCATCCAGAAACAGGAATGGCCCATCGCGGCCAGGATGCGCGCCCATTTCCGGGCTTCCAGCGTGACGCCGTCGGTGCCGTGGAACCGCGTGGAGACGAACCCAATCCGCTTTGGCGCGCCGGTGCTCAGCGCGATGGTCTTCATGCGAAGATCGTAGCGGCAAAAGGGAAGGTAGCAAAGGGAGTTTGCAGATGCACACCCATCGAATCAGTCCGGCAATAAATCCCAAGCCGGCGGGGCGTATTTTCGCCGACTGATGCCGGTTTGGAAGAGGCCGCGGTTGGCGGACATCGTGACGTTGCACGACCTCCTGCGGGCGGAAGTTTCCATCACTGAGCGAGGCGCGGCTTAACGGCTGTCCGGACGTCCACTTTTTCGGACCGCGCCCAACGGCCGGCGATTTCCACTATTTCGAGTCCGGTGGCTTGTCACGCCGCACCACGACAAACCAGCAGTCTCCCGTGCTGGAATCGCCACCAAGGATTGTCATGTGCTCGCGAATGGGCTGGTGCGAACAACGCGTCAGTTCGCCTTTGTAGTACAATCGGATTTGCGTGTTGGGCGGATCAAGCAACTTGATCTCCACCGCCCGGTCGGGCGTCAACTGGAGTTTGGCGACGCCGCCCTTCGCCAGCGTGACCGACTCGCGTTTGACCTCCCAATAATTCGTCCAACGAAACACCGACCCAAGATTCCGGCTTAATTTCGGCCCGATGGCCCTCCAACGCGGGTTTTCAGCCCTGTCCGCGTCCGTCCCGTGAATCAACTGGACATGAAATGTGATCTTCTGCGCGTCCCCGGCGCTACCGGTGAAAACCCCCATCAAACCGAGACAAACCAGCCAGAGAGATCTTTGCGCAATCGGAGACATCGGTTGTCTGACGAAGGAACGGCTGGCTGGCATTCACAAAATCTTCATCGCCGACGCTTTCCTGTGAAACGCGTGGCCGGCGCTTGCAAATCCTCTAAACCAGCAGCGTGGAGAGATGGCTGTCCAGCGCCGACCAGTCGCCCCCGGCATGTTTTCCGGGAAAAGGCGCACCCGCCAGCAGCCACGTTTGAAAACCCTGCTTTTCAGCCGGTTCGATGTCGTTGTCGTGCCGGTCACCCACCATGAGTGTTTCGCTCGGAGGGACACCTCGCAGCTGGAGACGGTCCCGCAACCAGCGAAACACCCGGGGGTCCGGTTTGCTGAACCCGGCGACGAACGAAAAAAAACACAGTTCATGGGTAAAGATCGAGCGATCCAACTTTGCCCCTGACAAGTCGTGGTCGAGTTCGCGCAGTGTGTAAGGCTGGCAATTCGAAGCGAGGCCCAGCACAATCCTCCTTTCCGCCAGGGTCGCGAGGGTCGTCGCCGCACCGGGCATCAAACGGACCGTGCGTTGGAGTTGCGCGTGCTCGAAGAGAAAATCGTCGCCTCCGGCATCGGGCAGTCGCTCCAGTTCCGGCAAAGCCTCGCGGGCGACAGACGGCCAGAAGATTTCGGGATGGCGGACGCCGGCGGTCCGCGCGGTGTCATGCTCGCGCGCGATGATTTTTTCGCACTTCGCCATGAACGCGTCCAACGTCAGCCGCGCCGGGCGGCCGAACCTGTCTTTGCACAATCGCTCCCAGCGCTCGCGCGCATCCGCAGGCGGCGGGCCGACCTCAAGCAGAGTGCCGTAAATATCAAAGATGACGGCACGAATTTTCATTCACCCATGGTGGACGCATCCGGCGGGCGCCATTTTCCGGCGCTCGATTACGTGTCACGGCTCCACAGTAGCGGAAACAGGTGCTGCGCGCAGAGCTTTTCGCGCAAGAAATCATCCTGCGCGGTCAGGGCGGAGTTCAAACGCCTGTCCACCCGGCCGGTGGCGCGCGCAATCCTGGCGAAATGCCGCGCATAAGATCGCCCGCTGAGCCAGCGGGCCGCCACACGGGGCCAGGGAGTGATCTGCAGGCGGCCACCACTGGCGCGTTTTCTCCATGTTTCCAGAAACGGATTCAGTGGCCCGCACAATTCCCACGAAACATCCGCCGGCCGGCCGAGCACTTCAAGCTGGGCGCTCAACGTCAACCGGCTGAACGGCACCGCGCGTGGTTTTTTTCCCCTCATCAGCAACAACGGCGTCCCCGCCAGTTTGCGACCGGCCCGTGGAAGCTGGTTTCGCCAGGCAGCGAACAGCTTCTTTTGTCGCGCCAGTTCGGCGGACCAATCGAACAAGCGCGGGTCGATCAGGAGTTCGTCATAACTCTGCGGAAAACTGAATCCCAACTGTCTCAGGTCCGGCGCGACGTTTGGGATGGAACGGGCGATCAGTGGACGCCGTGCCGCCGCGGCTTCGAGAAACGGCAGGCCAAACCCTTCCTGGATCGAGGTGAGCAACACGGCTTCGCTGGCGGCGAGCAGTTCGTTGACGCCCGGATTGCCGGATCCGTTGCGGTCCAGGATCCCCAAACGCAATTGCCAGCCATGTCGGCGCGCCGCGGTGGCGAGCCGGTTCG
>DATNDF010000489.1 GCA_035607015.1 Candidatus Angelobacter sp.
AGCAACCAGATTCGGCCACAAAAAAACGCGAAGGCTGTTGACCTTCGCGTTTGCGCCCACGTGGGCGATAAATTATTTCTGAACAAACTGTATGCCCGTGCCCTGCGGCATTTCATTCGCGCAAGGCTGGTTGATCGGCGCGTCGGGCGTGCGTTCGTTCGGGGCTGTGAGGTTGTTGGCCAGCAGATACGCCTCGACCTCCTCGCCGCTCACGTCGGCCAGCATGTGACCGGCGACTTCGACGCACGGGCTGAGCATCTGTCCGCTCTTTTCAATCATCTCCTGCCGCTGCAACGCGTCGTTGATGATGTCGCGGTCCTCGTACGGCAGGTCGTATTTTTTCAACACGGCGCGCACACCGTTGCTCCAGCCGCACGAAGGTTTCAAATAAGCGATAATTTTGGGTTTGTTCATAGTTTTCAAAAATCCGGTCATAAGCTGCCATAGCATGGCCGTTTGGCAATACTTTCCTCAACAAATTCCAGATTGCACGCGGTCAACGCCGGAAGGTTAAATGACGCGCATGCCACTGAAGGTGCTGATTGTGCCCGACAAATTCAAGGGAACGCTGACCGCCCTAGACGCCGCTGAATTAATGGCGAAAGGCTGGCGGGACGCGCGCGGAGCGGACCAACTGGAGCTTTTGCCCATGAGCGACGGCGGGGACGGCTTTGGCGAAGTATTGGGCCGCCTTCGCAACGCCGAAATGAAAACTGTGGCTACGCTGGACGCAGCCGGCCGTCCGATCCGGGCGGCATGGTGGTGGGATCCCAAAACCACAACCGCGATCATCGAATCTGCCCGCGTCATCGGACTCGCACTGCTGCCACCCAACAAATTCCACCCGTTTAACCTGGATACTTTTGGTCTGGGCGCCGTGATGGACGCTGCCACTGGTATCGGCGCGAGACATTGCTTGATGGGAATCGGCGGCAGCGCCACGAATGATGGCGGCTTCGGTGTCGCGCGCGCGCGCGGCTGGACGTTTCTGGACAATCGCGGGCAGCCGATCGAACACTGGCGCCACCTGGATTTGTTGCAGCATATCCGCGCGCCTGATCCGCAAGGAGAACTGCCCGAATTGCTCGTGGCCGTTGACGTGCAAAACCCTTTACTGGGCACGAAGGGCGCCACTCGAATCTACGGCCCGCAAAAAGGTCTCCGACCTGAAGACATTGAGCACGCGGAGAATTGTCTTCGCCGTTTGGCCGAGGTTGCCGGACGGGAACTGGGCTCGAACGCCGCAATTGAGCCGGGCGCCGGAGCGGCCGGCGGACTCGGGTTCGGCATGCGCTGTTTCTTTGGCGCACGTCTGGAATCCGGCTTTGACATCTTCGCGCGCCACGCCCGTTTGCGCGAACGTATCCTGGCCGCGCAGCTCGTGATCACAGGAGAAGGAGCCATCGACGCATCCACACTGATGGGAAAAGGGGTCGGCGAAGTCGCCCGGCTCTGCAACGAAGCAGGGATTCCCTGCATAGGCCTGGCCGGCGCCCTGCGCGATTCCGCCCTGGTGGATCAGTCCAAAGGGCAGCGCTTCCTGCACGCACTCGGCATGTCGCCGCACCTGACGACGCCCGAACTCGCCGTGCGCGACCCGCAGGTCTGGCTGCCGCGACTCGCGGCGGAGGCCGCCCGGAACTGGGCGGAAAATCAATAATCCACTTGTCGCTCACGAACGGGCTCTCTACCCTCGCGCCGTTCGGAACATAAAAACAATTTTCAGCCCCTCTGCACCTGCGGTATATTGACCGCATTCTGACAAATGAGCAAAAGGACAAAAATCGCCCTTTACGTTTTTCTCGCGCTCTCCGTCTGCGTGTTCACCTGGGGTTTCAAGAGCAACTACTCGCGTCTGATGGCGGAAGGTGAACCGAAGGCGGACTCAGATCTCGCCAATGTCAATATCCCCGACTACCAGAAAAAGGCCGCTCCCGTCAGGACCGACTATCATCTCGGAGTCTGGGGCGCCGGACTGGTGCTGTCGCTGGTCGGGCTGGGATTGATGGTCGCGCATGACGTTTCGGATTATTTCGGTGGGCGCACCCTCAAGGTCATCTACAATGACGAAGGCGGGGGTATCGCGAGTCCCGATTACGAAAATGCGGAACAGGAATGGGCCAGGGGAAATTTCCTGGAAGCCATCCAGTTGTTTCGCGATTATCTAAAGGAAAACCCCCGCGAACAGCATGTCGCCCTGCGCATCGCGGAAATCTACGAAAAGGACCTTCAGAACTTCCTTGCCGCCGCGCTGGAATACGAGGAGGTGCTCAAACAAAAACTGCCTCCCGAACGCTGGGGCTGGGCGGCCATTCACCTTTGCAATCTTTACACGAGCAAACTGAACCAATCGGACAAAGGGATCGCGTTGCTTCAACGCATTGTCGCCGAGTACGGTGAAACCGCCGCCGCGGAAAAGGCCCGCAAACGACTGACCCAGCTCGAAGAGGAAGGCATCATCGCCGCTTCGCCTGGAACATCACCCGGATCTGCTCCTTCAACCTCCAATCTTCCGCCCGGTTTTGCGCCCAAAAAACTCTGATCACGGACCGGACACTTCCGCTTTGACCCGGTAAAAGCGGGTGGTGGCGGCAGGCGCGGGATCGGTCCATTGATTCGTCCGCAACGGCCAGTTCCCGCCCGGGACCGAAGTCCAGTTGGTCGCGCTCAGCGAATCCGTGAATTGAAGGGTATAGACAAGGTTCGTGCCCTGGACAGTGTAAGCCGCGTTGGTCGAAACATCCGGCCACGTAATCGTGATCCCTTGGCTCGGGGAGTTGGTTTGAACGCTCAACTCAAGCGCAGGACCAAATTCCGCGACGACAGCGTAGTTCAAGAACCCGACAACTCCCTTCGACATAGCGAACCACTCATCCCAATTCGTCTCAAGTTGCGATGGGGAACAGGGCGCGTTTTCTGGCGGCAAGACCTCTGTGAACCCCCAGGACTTGATCACGTGCCAGGACCAGAGCGTTTTGGTCGCGTCAGAAAAATTCCGGTTAATTCCGTCGCTCCCGGCTTCCACCGAGAATACCGGGGCCTTCGAATTCGGAGCATTCGTAATCATTTCCCGCGCCTGTTGAATATCGGCAGGATTAGACAGGGGAAGCAGGAACGATTCAGCGACCGAATTGGAAGAACTCTCGCATGTTCCTGTGACTTGGAAATCGATGATCGCGGGTCCGCCTGTGATCGAGCACGACAACATCCCCAGCATCAAACGAAACGATAACCGAATCAATGTGTGCATAGCGCCAAGCTTGTTCACTTCCAAACCAGGAAATTCCTCGGCCAGTTCAGGGCAGCACCGCGATTAACCCAGAACGACTCGCCGACTGCGATGCTCGGTTCGGAAGGCGACCAGACGCCACTCGAATACGTATAAACAACGTAATTGGCGGACAGCCAATCGCCGTTCTCGTCGGCATACAGGTACCAAGAGAGTTGCAGTTGCTTCATGTTATTCAGGCATTGGATCGTCTGAGCCTGAGCTTTTGCTTTCGACAGCGCCGGCAAGAGCAAGCCCGCCAGGATCCCAATCACGGCGATCACCACCAGCAACTCGACGAGGGTAAAGCCTGTCGCCCAAAGCTGGTAATTCCCCGCTCGGTGCCCGAATTTTGTTGACGCTGGCTTTATCATCGTAAGGCTGGCGAGCAGTGAGAAGTTGCGCGCCGGCAGTTTTGAAGAGCAACGAGTCCTACGGCTTTTTCGCGGCTGTGGCCCTGTCGCCCAGCCAGGCCGCGTCCGGATTTTCTTCCCGCACGGGTATGTATTGATTGCGCTGGACGGGTTGCCTCGTCCGCGGGTCGAGCCACTTCTTCGTCTCAACATGACCATCTGCAAAGGACAACGTTGCGGCGGCGTTGTGGCGACTGGCGGGGAGTTGAAACCACCAATGCGGCTGTGGCATGGGCGGAATCGGCGCTGCCTGCCCGATTTCAAATCGGCCATCATGCACCGTGTCTTCGTGCTCATCGATGAACACCCAGGTCCGAGTCGTATCCACATTGCCCAGGTCCGAAGTTTTCTTGAACACATAAACAAAGGTGCCGTCTTCGCCAAGTGGCCACGAGTTCATATATGAGTTGATGGAATAACTGCGGACTCGCGCGTTTTTGGCCCCGCTAATCAGAATCCACGACTTGTCTGCCGGACATTTGTAGATGGCTGGATTCTTGGTGTACGGGGCAATACTGCCATATCCTCCGGGCACCAGTTTCAACGCGTTCGTGCTGTCGGCGAACCACCGTGCATCAATAGTTTCGGTTTCATAAGTCATCCAGCCGGAAACCCAACTTGCGGTGTCAGGGGATTTGCCCGCTACTTGATCCGGGTAAATCGGAGCCGTTCGATCATTGTTGTCGTCCGCATAAAGGTGCCACGAAAGTTGAAGCTGCTTAAGGTTGTTTACGCACTGAATCGTCTGCGCTTTGGCCTTTGCCTTGGCGAGTGCCGGCAAAAGGAGTCCAGCCAGAATTGCGATGACCGCGATCACGACCAGAAGCTCGATCAGCGTAAAGCCATCCTTACGCCCCGAATGCTTTGTCAGTTTTTCTGATCTTCTCATCGGCTTTTGCGTGCCCATTTTAGCCCGGCACGCGAACATAGAAAGCAACGGCCATGCCGCACTTCTGATAATCACGGCGTCATCAAGAAGCCATGAACATAGGTCTCACTTACCGCGTTATTGTAACCCCAGCCGACGATCACGCCACTATCATTGATCGCTTCGGCACTGATGGGAGCCCACTGAGAGCCGGTGGGGAGCAGGTAACGAAGGTCTTTATAGCCCAAATCACTTTGCCAGAGGAAGGCACTGCTGTTGATGGCGTCTGAAAAACTGCGCGGACAGTGATGAAGGAAGGAAACCAAAATCCTACTGCGACTTGAAACAACTGCTGCGCTCCTGCAACCAGGCGGCGTCCGGATTTTCTTCAATCACTGGAATATACCTCGTCCGTGTGACGGGCTGCCTCGTACGCGGATCGAGCCACTTCTTGATTTCAGCGTGACCATCGGCAAAGGAAAGTGTCACCGCGCCGTTGTGCCGGCTCGACGGGAGTTCGGCCCAGAAGTGCGGCACCCAGGGCGACGTAGGACCAGCCAGCTCTACTTCAAAGCGTCCGTCTTCAATGCTGTCCTCATGTTGGTCAATGAACACCCAAGTTTGCGAGGCGGACGGAGCAATGATGTCTGTGGTCTTCCTAAACACACAAACCACAGTATCTCCCCACGGCCACAAAGAGTCCATAAAGCCGTTCATTGCTACACTTCGCACTCGACCACTCCTTGCCCCGTTGATCATGATCCAGGACTTATCCGCCGGGCATTTGTAGATGCCCGGATTCTTGGTGTAGCGCGCGATGCTGCCGTACCCGCCGGGAATCAGTAGCAGCGTGTTGGTGCTTTGCGAATACCAAGGCGCGTCGATCGCGGACGTTTCATAAGTCATCCAGCCGGACACCCAACTCGCCATGCCGGTGTATTTGCCCGCATCCTGACCCGGGTAGTTTGGCGTAATCCGATCTTCGTGATCATCCGCATACAAGTGCCACGCAAGCTCAAGTTGCTTCATGTTATTCAGGCATTGGATCGTCTGAGC
>DATNDF010000490.1 GCA_035607015.1 Candidatus Angelobacter sp.
GCGGCAAGGGCCATGGTCACGGTACGCGCGACGGGTGTTGCGGAGTCGATATCGAGCTGGAGGGTTTGGGGCGTGAAGCCGGAGCTCGAGAGCTGGAGCTGGTAGTGGCCGTAGAGGAGATTGGTCACGGCGGCGTTGCCCTGGGGGTCTGTCTGGAAATTTTTCGTGGTTGGGCCGGTGAGGGATCCGGTGGCCTGCATGGCTGCGCCGGTGGGGTCTTTGATCGTTAGGCGCAGTTCTCCCTGGGGTGCTTGGGCGGCCAGGGCTGCGGCGGTTATGAATGCGATTGCCAGGCTTCGGTACAAGTTTCGGGTTCTCCTTTCTGGTTATTCCTTTTGGTGGCGCTTTGTTCAGGGTTTTTTATTGGCCGCAGATGAACGCAGATAAAACAAAAACACCTTTCCCTCTCCTTTCGTTGTCTGTTTGCATCAAAATCGCCGAGGCGATTTTGACGTTGGGGCGGCAGGGGGTCGGGTTGTTAGCCCGCCGTGTTCCTGCCGCCAGTGGATTGGATGGTGTCTCTCGAGCCAGTTGAGGTCTGCGGATTGGACTGCGCTGCGTCCGCGACGCATGACTCTGATTGATTGGCTGCCGCCTTTTCCATCCTCTGGAGCCGCGTTCACGCTTTCGCTCTTACGGCTTCATCTAAACCCCGTTTAGACTGTTTTCTTATCCGCTCTCGGTCAATCACTCCCGTGTGACCCGACGGACAAGACCCAGTTTCACCTCAATCAACGTTCCCGGCCGGGGAATCGGTTACGCTTCTTCTCTGAAGCGCTTCCTGATTGAGTTTTAACATACGGGCACCAAGCACTTTTGAGGATATTCTCTGCAACTGATTGATAAATCAGCCTAATAAAGTTTTCACTTTTTTGTGACTGGCAATTGGCTGGACCATTTATCGGTTTGCCAGGCATGCGACCGCCGCCGTAGAATCGTACTGAGTTGAAGATAATCCTTCTTGCCGCGCTGGCGACCGTCGCGCACGCGCAATCCATCAACTGGACGAAGATGATTTGGGAGGCGGGCGACCTTGGCCCGCGCGTGGAATCACACGCGGCGCTTCTGCTCGACGTCAAGCTGGACTCTCAGCCCGCGCTGGCTCGCATGCAACTGGATACGGGCGCCAGCGGCAACGTTTTATACATGAGCAAGACGGAGCGATTGGACCTCGCGCACGTGTCTATAGCGCTCAGCGGAATCGTCGCAGGCCGTCCAATGCTGGACGAGCCCTTTAGCAGATTTCCGCTTCAAGAGCCATCCGGCGATCCGCCGGTCATCGGAACAATTGGGGTGTCATTTTTCGAGTCCCGCATTCTTCTGATGGATTTCGCCGCGCAGCAGATCGCCATTCTCGATAAAGACGAGGCACTCCCCGGCGCCATTGCGCGGGGACTCGACTTCGTTTCCGTCGAATATCGCCACGGGGATCGTAACGGCAAACTCTTCGTCCCGGTTTCATTGAATGGAACTGAATTCCGTAATCTGTTCTTCGATACCGGCTCGGCTGTCAGTGCGATCAGCACTGTGCGCGGCCTCTGGCCGGAACTCACCGGGCGTCAACCATCGGACCCCGCGAACGAGCGGATAGGCGCGGAATCGTGGGGGAAGCAGAAAACGGCGATCGGCGCGCCGTTAAAGAGTGAGATGTGCGTCGGCAAGACCTGCTTTGCGCATCCTATGGTTTACTTCGATCCCGCGGGCCCCGACCGCGATCAGGAGTTCCCGGGCCTGATTGGCGTCGCGCCGTTCGACTACCGCTATTCGCTTGTGCTCGATCTTGCGCATCATCGCCTGGGCATTTACAAAGGCTCGATTGCGGCGCTGGCGCGCTAGGGCCTTGGCGTTTGCGGCGGCAGGGGCCGGGTTGTTGGTCCGCCGCATCCTGCCGCCATTGAATCGGATGGTGTCTCTCGGGTCAGACATGCGATGATCAGTTCTTTGCCGCCATGCCCGGCACCGAGCCAATCACAATAAAGAGTATCGATGACACCAGGCGAACTCCGAATTCATCGACAACGACGAAAGGATCTGTCGGCCTCCTATCAGCAAGCCCTCAACGAAATCTCCGCGATCCTCTTTCGTCACGATCCGATTGGCATTAATTTCGAGGACAACACCGACGAATATGATCCGGAAGCCGGCTCGGTTCTATCTCGGATGAGCGACAACCTTTCACTCGAACAGACGACGACGATCGTGCATGAGGAGTTCGTCCGCTGGTTTGGACGAGAAACGGCCGACCCGCGAGAGCGCTACGCCGCTGTTGCGCCCCAGATACTCGCGGCTTATCAGAAGTTCGCCGAATCCATCCGTTGAAATACTGTGTGTCAACACGCCCCTCGCATAGCCGCTTGCGCTGAGTTCAACGTCCTCTATCCTTCACTTGCTTAGACCCAGTTTTTTGCGAACGCTGGTTGCCATCGACCGGGGATGTTGGATCTTCACCCATTCGAACCCCGCGGCAAGCGCGGCCAGACATCCCGCCTCCGAGTCCTCCACGACCAGTGGATTAATCGCGTTGAGCAGTTGCGCCGCACGGATGTAGGGGGCGGGATCGGGCTTGTGCCTAGTGACATCCTCTCGAAAAACAAACGCAGAAAACCGATTGTGAATTGAAAGGGCGTTCAAAATCGGCTCGATTTCTTCCCTTCCATTTGAGGTTACAACTGCCATTGGAAGCCGGATCTCTGCCAGCAGAGCAACGGTTTCCTCGTATACCGGTGGCGTTTCGAGCATGCGGACACGATAAGCACGGTCCTTGCGAGGGTACTCTTCCATCAGAGCTTCGGACGAAACAGATCCAGCAGAGAACTCCGCTAAGTTTCGAACGATCGAAGGCAGACCTTGACCTATACAGCGCTCGGCGTATGCCATCCATGGAAGGTCAACACCGAATCGAGCAAGCACTCCCCTCCACGCCCAATGATGAATTGGTTCGCTGTCGACAAGAACTCCATCAAAGTCGAAGAGAACGGCGTCAAATGCTCGCGGCACGGTTCTCAATACAATACTCCAGCGAAGCGGGTGGTGTTAAGCGCTCCTAATCCGCGAAACAGTCCGCCGGACGACAAGCGCTTCAACGCGCTGTTGTGCGCTGCGACAAGTGCCCGCATTTGTGCTGCGGGCATTTGCCTTACCAGCCACAAGCCGCGATACCAGTTCAGCGACCAATTCGGGCTGAACGGTGCGATTGCGGTTCACCAAATGCACGGGATTCACGAAAACGATGCGACGAACTTCGCCGCGATAGAAGCACAGACGCGCAGAGATAAAGGCACCTACACTTCTCCCTTTTCCTTTGTGATCGTGGTTTGTCGTTGCGGCGGCAGGAGGTCGGGTTGTTGGCCCCGGCATCCTGCCGCCAGTGAATCGGATGGTGTCTCTCTGAGTCCCGCGACGCGTGACCCTGATTGACTGGCTGCCGCCTTTTCCAACCTCTGGAGCTAGCAGCCACGTCTTTCGCTCGCTGAAAGCCTTGCCTAAACCCTGAGTCGGTTTAGGCGGTTCTCTCGTCACTTTGAGGGTGCACGAGGTCCAGTTTCACCTTAATCAACGTTCCCTGGTCAGGGATTTCGGTCGCGCGGCTTCTTCGGAGAAGCTCGCTTCCTGATTTGAGTTTTAGCATAGGGGCTCCAAATTTCAGGTTTTGGGAAAATGCCGATTTTTGGGTTAAGTCCTTTACTTTCCTACTCGAAAAATTTTTTAACTTTCCTGTGAGTGAGGAGGTTGCCCGCTTTTTAGTTGAAACCAGCGACTCAGGCCGGAGCCGTGATAGGCTCCGGCCAACCTGTGCATTTCAAAAGGAGTCGCAATTGAGCAAACGATACCAGATCGACAAGCAGCGCGCGGCGCAGCAGTTTCGC
>DATNDF010000491.1 GCA_035607015.1 Candidatus Angelobacter sp.
CGCCATCAACCCGATGATCACAGCGCCGACGACCGGTACGAGAATCACCCACATTCCCAGGTGGTGGCCTGACGGCGTCGCCGAGGAGGACGAGAAGTGCTGATGAAACGAGAGGTTGGTGATCACCGCGATCAGCCACAATAATGCATAAGCCACAAAAGCGCTGATCGCGCCCACGATAACCGCCATGGCCGACAGTAAAAGCACCCGGGTATCGGTGCTAAAATCACCTAACGAGTCTTCCCTCTGCTCCGTTTCGTTTGTCGTATTCATCATTCAATTTCTGGCCCGTCCAAACCTGCTGGATGGCCGATCGCTGCCAATGTAGCAGCCGCGCATTATAGGAACCGGTGCTTTAGATACGCAAGTTTCGCCCACCGTTAGCGACGTTAATCCGTGTACGGATCAGGATTAAATTGCCGCATTCAACGCGCCGTCCGGTTGGGAAGCCGTCCCCGACTTCCGCGCAGCCCGAAGCTCTCCGCGCCGGCAGATTCACGTGTCAATTCCAGCCAACAGAGTCGTCGAATGAATCGCGCGGCGAGTGAAGGCTCAAGCGCGGGCGCGGCAGGCATGGTCAAGGCACACTTTCGCCGGCCCCGGCCCGGGCATCAGGCGAAGATGGCCCGCCGGTGGAATGCGAGTATGTGCTGTCATTCTTTGCGGTGGATGGCAATTATTCTGCCATGACTTTCGCGCAAGCCAGAGCCCGTCGCGACACGCTCGTGGAGGAAATCTACAGGCATGACCACGCCTATTATGTCGAGGGCCGGCAGCTCATCACCGACCGCGAATACGACCAGCTTTTCGGCGAACTCCAGAAGTTGGAAAGGGAGTTTCCGGAGCTGGTCACGCCGGAATCGCCCACGCAACGCGTCGGAGGTTCGCCCAGTGCGAAGTTTGCCCGCGTCGCACATCTCGCGCCGATGCTCTCGCTCGACAAGATCGAAGCGGCCGATCACCCGACCAGCGCCGAAGAGTCGAATCGAGAACGACGCAATCGCGCGCAGGACGAAAACACGCTCGCGCAACTCCGCGCGTTCGACGTGACGATCCGCAAACATCTGGGCCGCGACAAAATTCAATACGTCATTGAGCCGAAGGTGGACGGTGTGTCCATCAGTGTTCATTACCGGCGGGGCAAGCTCGCGCTCGGCGTCACACGCGGTGACGGCACGGAAGGCGACGATATCACCTCCAATCTTAAAACCGTTCGCGCGATTCCGCTGGAATTGAAAATGAAAGATCCGCCCGCCCTGCTCGAGGTCCGCGGTGAAGCCTACATGACGATCAAGGAATTTGACGCGGTCAACGCGAGACTTTCCGTTGCGGGCGAAAAGCCATTTCCCAACGCCCGCAATGCCACCGCGGGCACGCTCAAGCAGCTCGACCCAAAACTGGTGGCGCAACGACCCATTCGGGCCGTGTTTTATGCGACCGGCGCGGTTGAGGGCATTGAGTTCAAAACACACTCTGAAATGCTTGAAGCGCTCGCGCGATTCGGTTTGCCGACGCAGAAACTCTGGTGGGTTTGCGAGGGCATTGACGAAGTTTTGAAAACCTACCGCGGGAAAGTTGTCGCGCATTACGACGAGGACCGCGACCTCCGCCGGCAGTTGCCCTATGAGATTGACGGCATTGTGCTCAAGGTCAACACGCTCGCCGACTGGCCGCGCATTCCCGGACGCAGCCGCGCGCCCGGCTACGCCATCGTCCACAAACCCGTGCCGTGGATCACGCCGGCAGAAACGGTTTTGAAGGCCATCACGGTGCAGGTCGGCCGCACTGGCGTGCTCACACCCGTGGCTGAACTCGAACCGGTGTTCGTGCAAGGCTCGACCATCTCGCGCGCCACTCTCCATAACGAAGACGAGATCCGCCGCAAAGACCTCCGTATCGGCGACACGGTCGTCGTCCGCAAGGCGGGCATGGTCATCCCGGAGATTTTCGAGGTCGTGAAAAGCAGGCGCCCGCCCGGCGCTAAGGAATTCGATCTGTTCAAACACGTCGGCGGCAAATGCCCGGCATGCGGCGGGCCGATCGCGAAGGAAAAAATGTCTGGCGGCGATGCTGATGAAGTTGCGTGGCGCTGTCAGAATATCGCGGGCTGCCCGGCGCAATTGACACGCCGCATCGAGTACTTCGCCCACCGCAAGGCGCTTGACCTGGAATCGCTGGGCGGAATCGTCGCAGAAAAACTGGTTGAACGCGGCCTCGTCAAGGAACCGCTCGACCTGTTCGACCTGAAACTGGAGCAGCTCGCCACGCTGAATCTCGGCACGGACGACGAACCGCGGGTGTTCGGGGAGAAAAACGCGACGAAAGTGCTGGAGGCGCTCGAACGCGCCCGGACGGCGCCGCTCTCCCGCTGGATTCACGCGCTGGCCATTGGGGATGTTGGCGAGGCCACGGCAAAGCAGCTCGCGACCACTCACGCTTCGCTGGCGGCCCTGGCCGATTCCGCCGTTTTGAGAGACATCCGCGCCCTCGGCGCGAAGGAGGGCGAACGCGCGGAAATCAGCCCGCGTTCCCGCAAAAATCCGCCGAAGACCCGGGCTGAAAAGGCTGAGCGCGAGCAGCGTGACGCTGCTCTAAAGGTCGAGATCGCCGAAATCGAAGCGCGTCTGGACGCCGGCGGATTGAAAGCAAATTTGCAGGAGGTGGGTCCGGTCGCTTCGGCGAGCGTGCTGGACTACTTTTCCTCGCCTGCCGGGAAGAAGGTTCTCGTTCGCATCCGCGGATTAAAGATCAAACCGGTGAATGATGCGGTTAAGAGAGCATCCTCTTTGAATGCGGGGGTGTTGGCGGGAAAAACATTCGTCCTTACCGGCACGTTGCCTTCACTGACACGCGAGGAAGCCACGGCAAAAATTGAAGCAGCCGGCGGCAAGGTCAGCGGCAGCGTAAGCAGCAAAACCGATTATGTGCTCGCCGGCGCAGAGGCCGGCTCCAAACTCGACAAGGCCCAAAAGCTTGGCGTGAAGGTCATCGACGAGAAGGAGTTTTTGAGCATGTGCGGTTGACCATCCACGGATCCGGCTATTCCATCGCCGCCAGCACTTCGTCGAGCGAAACGGTGGCGAACGTGGTCGCGTAATCCGACATCGCGTAGGGGAGAACCAACTGACGGCCGCGCAGAAGGCTTCCGCAGGAATAAACGACGTTGGGCACGTAGCCCTCTCGCTCGTGCGCATCCGGCTTGATGAGCGGCTCGCGTGTGCGGGCGATGACCTTTGCCGGGTCGTCGAGGTCGAGCAGAAACGCGCCGATGCAGTATTTGCGCATCGGTCCGACGCCGTGACTGAGGACCAGCCAGCCGGCCTCGGTCTCAATGGGCGATCCGCAGTTGCCGATCTGGATGTATTCCCACGAGAACGCGGGTTTCAGAAGCGGCTGCGTGGTGTGCCAGAAGTGCAGGTGATCGGAAAACATGATGTAAAGGTTTTCGTGATCCTGGCGGCCCAACATGGCGTACTGGCCGTTGATGTGCCGCGGGAAGAGCGCCATGCCCTTGTTCTGCACCGCCGGGCCGTTGAGCGTGTTGAACTTGAAATGCAGGAAGTCGGACGTTTCCAGAAGTTGCGGCAGGATGAACCGGCCGTCGTAGGCGGTGTAGGTGGCATAGTACATCCTTGAACCGTCGGCGTTGTGAAACTGGACGAAACGAGCGTCCTCGATGCCGTTGCTCTGCGACGGCGTGACGGGAAACAGCACGCGTTCGGACAACCGCGATTCAGGCGGGAATTGCACTTCGTAATTGGACTGCGCGAGTGTCAGGATTTTTCTTCCGGTCGCCTCGATTTCCTGATCATGCACCTGAAATTGTTTCATGGAGAGGCTGATGCTGTTGCGCAATTCCTCGAGCGTGAACACGTCGTTGACGTTTTGCAGGACCTGGTGGCTGAAATCGCTTGCGAGACCGAGTTCCTTGAGTTTCCTCTCGAAGAGGCCTTTTTCATACGAGACGTTTGGAACGGACAATGCCTCAAGGTTATAGCGCGTCGGTTCATTGATGGTGATGTTGTTTTTCGCGTCGAGAATGCCGGTGCGGAAGGTGACGGAGGAAATGTGTCCTTCACCCGTGGCGCGCAGGCTCAGGATGAAGCGCAACGAGCCGTCTCCCAGATCGGACTGGTCGGGGTGGGGGACGATGGACGGATTGAAGAGCGCGGCCGCCTCAAAAGAATACTCGTGCGTGAAATACGCGCCGATGAGCAACTCGCGCTCCTCGGAGAGTTTCTGATCGGTCGGCAGCCAGCGGCGGACCTGCTCATACCGGCGCTTGAGGAAGTCGCGGATTTTTACATGGCGTTCGTCGAATTCGGCCAGCACGTCGTCGATCAGCGCGCGGACCTCGGTTTCGGGCAGGACCATGACGCGCGCGCAAATTTTCACGGCGCGTTCATCGGTGACGATGTTGAGCGGCCGCATCAGCACCCGTTTGTGGTCCGAGTGCAGCACGATTTTGGAACGGTGGAGAATCGGCGCCTTCATAAGTAGTTCAGGGAATTGGGCGGTTGAAAACCGCAACGGCATTTTGCGCAAGGCGCAGTTCCGCCAGCGACAGCAAAAACGCCAGCGTGGATTCCGCGCCCTGATTCTGGTTCACACGGTCAACGTGCAGCGCATCGCGACAGCCACCGGTACTGGACGAATAAAGTTCCAGGCCGAGGTCGTTCCAGCCGAGAAACCAGTCGAACGCGCGTTGCGCCTGCTCGTACCACCACGGATCCGCCGTGGTGCGCCAGGCTTCGAGACAGGCTGAAACCATCGAGTGCGCCTCGATGGGCTGCTGGTCGAAGTTCGCGCGCGCACCGCCGCGGGGGTAAAATCCGTTGCTCCCGATTGGGCGAAAATCACCACCCTCCGAGGTTTGCAGCTCCACCAGCCAGCGCAGGGCTTGAAGCCCGCGGTCGAGCACGGGTTGTTGCGCCATGGCCTTTCCGCTCACGATCAGGGCGTGCGCCAGCTTTGCGTTGTCGTAGGAAAGTATTTCTTCGAACCATGGCCAGTGTTTTTGCGCGGTCCGGTCGAACAATTCCATGAGTCGGGTGGTCAGTGTCTCCCGCATCTGGCTGGCCAGCCGGTCGCCGCTCAAGCGCTGCAGATACTCGTGGACGCCGAGCAGACTGAACGCCCACGCACGTGGCGAAGTGAACTCCGCCATCGTCGGCAGTGCCTGCGTGAACAACTGCCCGGACAGAACTTGAAAGCTCCGGTACGGGGAGCGTCCCACCCCCGCACCCAGTGCCCAGATTGTCCGTCCGTGACAGTCCTCGGACCCTTTCTCGTCGAGCCAGCGCCGGTCAAAACCCAGAAAGTTGCGAAACCGTCGCGCCTTGGCATCGAATGCGTGATTCAAAAATGCCGCGTAAGTCGTGGCCAGCGCGCGCGCGCGCTCCGGTGCCTCCTCCATCTCGTCGAGCAGGACGGCGAGGATGAAAGCCCGCGCGTTATCGTCCGTGCAATAGCCCTCGGAAAAATTCGGCACGGTGAATGTGGCATGCTGGAACAGGCCGGTCGAATCGGTCATGCGCCAAAGATGGTCAAGCTTCAGCTCGGGCAACGCGCGCGGCTGTTGGTCGAGTGTTTTTGTGGCGAACGATTTTCGCGACATCACCGAGCGCTCCAGCCGCGCGGCCTCGAACGATTTCAGATAAAGCCGTGAGACGTTGCTCCAGACCATCTCGCGCCCCAGCTTGTAGGCGTTCTTGCGGATGGCTGTCCGCCGGGTTTCGTCACGCAGGAGTCCGATGACTTCGCGCGCCACCGCTTTCGAGTCGCCGAACGGCACGAGCACGCCACGGTCTTCGGCGAGCAATTCGGCCGCGTGCCAATAGGGCGTCGAGACGACGGCCTTTCCGGCGCCGAATGAGTAGGCCAGCGTACCCGACGTGACCTGCGCTTCGTTCAGATACGGCGTGAGGTAAATGTCCGCCGCGCCGATGAACTCCTTCAACTCCTCGAGTTCAACGAAGCGGTTGTAGAAGATGACGTGCTTCTGGACCTGGTTCTTTTTGGCGAGGCGTTCGAGGCTCAGGCGATAGGCCTCCCCCTGCTCGCGCAGCAGGTTCGGATGCGTCGCGCCCAGCACGATGTAAACGACGTTCGGAAACTCCGCCAGAATGGCCGGCAGCGCGTTGAGAACGTGTTCGATGCCCTTGTTCGGCGAGAGCAGGCCGAACGTGAGCAGCACGAGTCTTCCTTCCACTCCGAACTGGTCCTTGTAGAAATTCGGATCCACGAACGGGATGTCAGGAATACCATGCGGGATGAGGTCGATCTTTGCCGACGGGACCTGATAAATCTCCTGCAACATCCTCTGGCCCCGCTGCGTCATCGTGACGAGCCGGGTCGAACGCGCGGTCAACTCCCGCATCACGCTCCGTTGCTCGACGTTCGGCTCATGCAGAATGGTGTGGAGCGTGGTGATGATCGGCATCCGCAATTCGCGCAGCAGTGCCAGCACATGGCTGCCGGACGGCCCGCCGAAAATGCCGAACTCGTGCTGGACACAAACGACGTCCACGTTGCTGATGTTGAGAAAATCCGCGGCTCGTTGATAGGAAGACAAGTCCTGCTCCGCGATCTCAAAGCGGACTTCACCCGGGTACTCATACCCGCCCTCGGTGTCGTTTACCGGCACCGCAAAACACTGGCCCCGGGGGTTCTCAGCCGCCACTGCCGCCAGAAGGTCCGTCGTGAACGTGGCAATGCCGCATTTTCTCGGCGGGTAATCGCCGAGAAATGCGATCTTTCGAATTTCAGAATCTGTTTCCACAAGTTCGCTCGATTCTTTCGTCGCTCCGCGCGTGCCCGCCCCTTTGTCTTCCATAGCATCCCTTAGGGCGCCCAAAACCGCAAAATTTTTTTTCAACCGCCGACCGGGATTTCTGCCCCGGCGAGGTCACAACAAGGGCGGCCCGAGGGTCCGCGCCGCGATCAGGCACCGGAGGGTGACCGGCGCAAAGAAGAGTGACATAAAGAGCCAATGGAGCGTCGAGCGATTCTCCGGGCCTTCGTCGCGTTCACAATTTCAACGGTCGCGGCAGACGCGTGCAAATGATGCAGTGACAAAAGGCCAACCTGCGGCGCAACGCCCGGACCGCTATTTCCGCCGTTATCCCCAGGAAGACGCACTGTTCTTGATGCCCGGCCACGAGTTCGCCGCGTGGATGAAACAGGACCACACCGGATAAGACATTTTGAAGCGGGTTCCGGGCGAGAACGATGCGGGAGCGGTCGGAAAAAAGCGGAAAGGATTCAACCGGGAGTTGAGATCCCCATAAACGCATTCGTTGAATTGCGTCGGGGTGGACGCCTCGGACTCGGGCTCCGCGCGAATCACCTTCCGTCAGAGCAGAAGTAACCGGGACTAATTCCTTCCCGCCCCGGAATTCTTCTGCATGACACTCCCGTCACCCATGCATACGTGACCATGAATCCGGCAACGGAACAGGACCTTCTTTTCAAAGCCAGGAGTCGTTTCGGTCAGGCCGCGGGTGACATACTCGTAGCTGCTCTGCGAGGGGTCAAAGTTGTCCCATGTCAACGCCGCAACCACCGCATGGTTTGGATCATTCGGGCAGACCAGTATTTTGGGAGTAAGCAGTTCGTTCTTCATGGAGAGAATGTCCGGGGGGTAGGCGTCGTTGTGGTCGGAGGCATAAATTCGCGCAGCGAGACCCATTTGTTTCAAGTTGTTGACGCAGGAGATGGATTGGGCCTTGCTTTTGGCTTTTGCAAGGGCAGGCAAGGTCAGTCCCGCCATGATCGCGACGGGCGCGACGACCAGGGGAAGGACAACGGCGTTGGCGGGCTGTTGCGTCCCGTGGCCCACGGTCAGCCAGCCTTGCGGAGTGTTCCGGCCGACAACGAAGGAGGAGACAGGCCGGTTGACGGAGTAAATCTTCTGCATCAGGACCTGGGGCATTTCATTCGCCGTGCCTCCGGCCTGACTCAGAACAGAGGTCTGTATTTTTTGCAGTGTGTCAGCCAGGCGCTGGCTGACAAAGCCGAACGAGTTGCCCTCGAGCGGCATTCCCGCGGCGAGGTGCTTGAACTCCGCGCTAGACTTTAGGCCCTTCTGTTTGCCGGCCTTCGTCGACATCATGTTCGAGATCAGCTTATCGTTTGACGCGATGAACAGGTAGTCCCCCTGGCGGGCGATGGTGGGACGGACCGTCATCGGAAGAGGCAACGGAATCGGCATGGTCCTCATCCTCACGCCTCCTTCGTCGCTCCGTATGACCTGCGGGTTTTCCTTGAGCGTGCGATCCACCCAGTCGAAAAGGGCGTCGTCTCTGACCTTAATCGCAATCACCAGTCCCGGTTCTGGTATTTCAAGTTCGTGACCGCCCGGCAGCGGAATGTTGATTCTGTTCGCTTCTTTGAGCGTGAGAAACGCGCCGCTTTGACCGCCCAGAGAACCGAGCAATTCGTCAATCGTTCTGCCCGTCGCCGCCTGGACAACACCGTTTAACTGGTCGAGGCCCGTTTTGATCTCGGCGAACCCGGCCTCGTCCGCCTGTTTCAAGAGTCCGTTCCAGATGGCCCCGATATCCACGTCGGCGAACCCGGCCCAGACCGTGTCGGCGGGGAGCCAGTCAAGTTCGTGCAACGGCCGGGGCGACCGGCCGAAGACGGTCCAGATGCCGCCAGGCGCGCTGTTCGGGTCACGCCCGACGAAGAATTTGGTTTGATAGAAGCCCTTTTCGAGCGCAATGCCACTGATGCCGACGCCGCTGACAGATTCGATGCCGCTGTTTTTGACCAGACGCGTGACGAGGTCGAACGCCTTGTTGACGTGGGCCTTTTCATCGCTGCCAAAGTTGGGCAGCGAAAGGACCGGGCCGCGCCAGCCATTGATGTGCTCGGAGAGGCCCTCAAGCCACTGGCTCATGCTCAAGTAGGCGTAGATACTGCCGCCGGGGTCGAGTTGCGAGGTCACCTGGTCGAAGCTGGTTTTCTCGGCGGACACGATCGCGGCCTTGCCGCCCGGTGTCGCGGCAGCGCTTTGTGACGTCGCCGTGGCGGAAGACGGCGGCGTCGCGTTTTGGGCGTCTTTGCTCCCGCATCCGGTGCCGGCAAACAGCAGGGCGAGGACAGTCGCGAGCACAAATTGAGACGAGGCGGAATGAGGTCCGGAATGGTGGTTCATAAGGGTTCCTGTCTGGGCCGACAATGTATCAAGCGCCGTACTTGAAAGCCACTGAATTCCCGGGCGTTCGCCAGACGCAACCGGTTTAGTGCGCTTCCAGCCAGTTCTGGCCCATGCCGATCTCAACGGTGATCGGGACATTTAACGGCAGAGCCGTCTTCATCTTGTCTTCGACCAAAGCGGCGACCTCGTCTCGTTCAGGTTTGTGCAGGTCGAACACGAGTTCGTCGTGGACCTGCAAAATCATTCGCGTCCTGAGATTGCGGGTCATCAGTTCGCGTTGGATGTGGACCATGGCCAGTTTGATCATGTCGGCGGCAGTCCCCTGGATCGGCATGTTAATGGCATTGCGTTCGGCGGCTGCGCGCACATTGGCGTTGGCGGAACGGATGTCGCGCAGGTAACGGCGCCGGCCGGTGACGGTTTCCACGTAACCGTGCTGTCGCGCAAACTCAACCGTGTCGGTCATGTACTGGCGGATGCGTGGAAATTGCGCGAAGTAATGCTCGATGATCTCGGCGCTTTCCTTGCGCGGGATGCCGAGTCGTTGGGCGAGTCCGAAGGCGGACATGCCGTAGGCGATCCCGTAGTTCACCATCTTGCAACGCTCGCGCATCTCGGACGTGACCTCGTTTTGCGGCACGCCAAACACACGCGAGGCAGTGGCGGCATGAATGTCCGCGCCGCTTTTGAGGGCATCGATCATCGCCGTCTCGCGGCTCAACGCGGCGATGATCCGCAGTTCGATCTGCGAGTAATCCGCGGACAGCAACAGATAATCCGGATCGCGCGCGATGAACGCCTTGCGGATCTCGCGGCCCAGCTTGGTCCGGATGGGAATATTCTGCAGATTGGGCTCCTGGGAGTTCAGCCGCCCGGTCGCGGTGCCGAGCTGTTGGAACGTCGTGTGAACGCGGCCGCTCCTCTGGAAAATCGCGGCTGGCAGCGAGTCCACATAGGTGGATTTGAGCTTCGCGCTCTCGCGGTATTCCAGCAGCCGCCGGACGATCTCGTGGTCCGCGGCAAGCGCGACGAGCGTTTGCTCGTCAGTGGCATACTGTCCGGTGCGTGTCTTCTTCGGCGCCTCGGCAAGCTTCAATTTCTCGAAAAGGATTTCGCCAAGTTGCTTCGGTGAATTGAGGTTGAATTCGGTCCCTGCGAGTTGATGGACGGCGCGTTCGTGGCCGGCCATCTCCTTGACAAGCATTTCTCCGAACTCCGCCAGGACGCGCGCATCAACGCGGACTCCCTCGAACTCCATGCCGGCCAGCGCGGGCACCAGCGGCGCTTCAACGTCGAAAAAGACGCGTTGTTGCGATTTCTCCTGCAACCCCGGTTCGAGAACCCCGCGCAGCTGCCACGCGAGGTCGGCTGCCTCGACGCCATGTTCGGCGTCACGCGAGGATTGTTCGTCCTCCAGATTGAATTCGGCCTGACCGGCCGCCGCGGCGCCCGCCGAGGCCGGCGTGTATCCGAGAAACGCCTCCGAAAGGAAACTGAGCGTATGGCGCAGGTCCGGTTCAATGAGCGCATGCGCCAGCATGACATCGAAGAGTTTGCCGCGAACGGAGACACCGTTCCACTGCAGCACGCCCAGTACGAATTTCAGATCATGGCCGATCTTCCCGATCCCTTCGTCCTCCAGAACCGGCCGCAGCTCGTCGAGAATCGCTCCGGCTTCGGCGCTTTGCGGCGGCACCGGCACAAACCAGCCCGCGTGCGGGCCAAAGCAAAAAGCCAGACCGAGGAGCCGCGCCGTTTTGACGTCGGTTTTGTCCGTTCGCAGCGCGAGCGCGAAAGATGATTTGCCGCGCAACGTGTGCACAAGTTCGCTCCGGTCCCGCGGGCTGCTGGCGATTCGATAATCGTGCGCGACCTCGGACAGCGTCTTGAGGTTGGCCATGGTGACGGGCCCCTCTTCGTTCGATCCACCGTGGGCCGGCGCGGGTCCCGTCGCCGCAGAAACGCCGGCCTTCCTGTCCTTTGTTCCATTCGCGCCTCCGTCGGATCGTGGAACTGCAGCCGCGGGTTCGGGTGCGGAAATTTCCCTGCCGTATCCGCGTCCCGCCTTGAAGTCTTCGCCAAACAGCCGGCGGCCAAGCGAGTTGAATTCAAACTCGACGACGAGTTGCCGTAGCTTCTCGTTGTTCGGTGGCCGGCGCTTCAAGGCGTCGGGGCTGACATCGATGGGGACTTCACAGTTGATCGTCGCGAGGCGCTTCGAGAGCAGGGCCTGTTCGCGGCTTTTTTCCAGATTCTCGCGCAGACGGCCCTTGAGTTCGGTCGTGTGAGCGAGAAGATTCTCGACGCTGCCGTACTGGCTTATGAGCTTGCCCGCGGTTTTTTCACCGATGCCAGGCACGCCGGGAATATTGTCCGACGCGTCACCCCACAGGCCAAGGATGTCGATCACCTGTTCGGGCCGTTCAATGCCCCATTTTTTCACGATTTCCTGCAAACCGAGAACTTCAGCCGCGTCGCCCGTGCGTCCCGGCTTGTAGATGCGGGTCCTTTCGGAAACAAGCTGCCCGAAATCCTTGTCCGGCGTGACCATGTAGCAGTCGAAATCATGCGGCTCCGCGCGCCGGACAAGCGTGCCGATGATGTCGTCAGCCTCGTAACCGTCGCGAATCAACACGGGTATGTTGAATGCCTCGAGCAGGCGCCGCACGTTGGGCAGCGCCCAGACAATGTCCTCGGGCATCGCTTCGCGCTGGATCTTGTAATCGGGAAACTCGCGGTGCCGCGCGGTGGGCGCCTCGGTGTCGAAAGCGACCGCGATGTGCGTCGGCTGTTGCTTTTCGAGGATGTCGAGGAGCGTGTTGGTGAAAACGAAGAGTGCCGACGAATTGACTCCGCTTGAGGTAAAAATCGGCCGCCCGACCAGCGCGAAGTGTGCGCGATAGACCAGCGCCATACCGTCGAGCAAAAAAAGTTTCTTTGACACGACAGGAGGCTAATTCAATTTCCCGGAATGCCAAACAGGAAGTCGGGAATCGCCGGAACGACGACACCCGGTGGAGGTTCGGCAGACTCGCGATCCTTCAAGCGGTCCTCCGCTCTTGATCGTCCCAGTAGCGATCGTTCACGTCCGGGAAAATATTGTCCAACCACTCAATCCTCTTGAGCCAGGCTTCGTCCACGCGCGTGGTGGTGAGTTGTTCGTGCAATGCGAGGAAGCGAAGCAGATGGTCCCTCACGCGCTTGCGGGCGTAGTCCGGGCTGGTGCCCGTGCGCAGGATGAACGGCCAGTCGCTGGCCTGGGCAAGGAGAAGTTCGCGCGCCGCCTGTTTCAGGGCCCGCTCCGTCAGACCGGTCGCCCGGCGAAACCGCTGCGCCAGTTGAGTCATCCGTTCCTGCGCCAAGTCGAGATGGGGGTAAATCCATTCATTTGTTTCGTTCAACCACACACGCAAGTAACCTTCCTCGCCCCAGCTTGATGCGCTCGGCGCGGCGACCTGTTGTGTCGGATGCCGCCGCAAATATCCCTCTGGCGTGACCAGCCTGAAAAGCTTCTGGTCGTAATAGGTTTTCCGGACGAACAGATCGAGCCATTCCGGGCCTTCATACCACCAGTGGCCGAACAACTCGGCGTCGTAAGGCGAAAGGATGAGCGGCGGGCGGGCCATGATGCCGGCGAGCTTTTGAATCTGCTCCATGCGCGCGGCCAGAAAATGGCCGGCGTGCTCGTCAGCCGCGCGCCACGCGGTCTGGCGGTTGTAAACCTCCTTCGGGCCCGGACCGCCGGTGATGCGATGATATTTGATGCCGGTGAAACCCCGCACTTCCGGCGATGGCAGCCAGGGCCGCACGTAATCGAAATCGAGGTCGAAGCCGACGTCGCGGTAGAAATCGCGATAACGCGCGTCGCCCGGATAGCCCTCGTGACGCGACCAGACCTGTTTCGCGGAATCGAGGTCGCGTCCAAACGCGGCGATGCCGTTCGGCGTGAAGATGGGCGCGAACACGCCATAGCGAGGACGAGGATTCGCGTGCAGCACACCATGCGTGTCGGTGATGAACCAGCGGATGTTCGCCTCCTGCAAGGCATTTTCCACTCCGTCGGTATAGGCGCATTCCGGAAGCCAGATGCCGCGCGGATCGCGGCCGAAACAACTTCGGTAATGATCGCGGGCGGTCAGGATTTGCGCGCGGATGGAGGGTGGATGATTCACCAGCAGCGGCAGCAGCGCGTGCGTTGCGGCGCAGGTGATGATTTCCAGCCTGCCGTGCTCTTGAAACTTGCGGAACGCGCCGACGAGATTGCGTCCGTAGGCAGAGTAAGTGTCCCGGATGCTGACGAACCGCTCGTGATACATCGCGGCGAGCGGTCGAAAGGCCTCCTCCCATCGCGTGCGATAAACCTCCTTTTCCGCCAGCTCGATCAGACCGTTCAAATGCCGCGCGTAACGTTCCTGCAGGAGCGGGTCGAGCAGCATGGAGCAGAGCGTGGGTGTGAGCGTCAACGTGAGGCGCGTTTCCATGCCGTCGCGCAACCAGCCATCCATGACCTGGATGAGCGGCACGTAACTCTCGGTGATGGCCTCGAACAGCCAGTTCTCCTCGAGAAACTTTTCGTGCTCCGGATGCCGGACAAACGGCAGGTGCGCGTGCAGGACAAGTGCGAGGTAGCCTTGGGTCATCGGAGGAGCGTCGCGGTCAAACTGAAAGATAGAAGCGCAGCCGCGGCCAAAGACGAGCTCGCTTCAGACAGATGAAAAAGTTCCCGACTAGTAAACCTCATAAACTCCTTCTGAGACTTTATTGTAAGTTATGGGTCTGCTGAAACTGATGCCTCCATCACCCGGTTTTGGACTGTATGTCTGCGCATCGGGTCCGCAAACCACCTCCAAAGCATAGTACGGCTGTGAGTGACCTCCTGTGGCGTGCATTCCAAAAATCTTGATGAGGACAATGGGAACGGTCGGCGCATTCCTTGACTTGTGCGCCAGGACTTCAGGTGGATAGTAAGTTACCTCTCTCGGCGTTAAGGCCGCGACGGCTGAGGGCAGAGGACCATAGTCGATGTTCGTTACATAATAATTAGTAGGCTTGGTTTGTGGACTCAGATACATTTGAACACCCTTACGAGGTGGATACCATACGAACACGTTCGTATGGGTCGTCAGCAACTCTTCACATCCCTGATGGATGGCATCCCATCCTCCAGCCAATGTCACTTTCTCAAGCACCGTCTTCCGTTGACTTCGTCGTTCCCACCACCTGGGAGGCCAAGAGGAAGGACCAAACCAAACCGTCAGAACATAAAAACTGAACGCGCCAAAACACGCCCAAACGGCATGGATGACCGGGTGTTGAACGATTTGGTCCGCTACCTTGTTTGAGAAGGGAGAGCACAACAATTGGACAATGAATAGTAGCCCTGCAATGAAAGCCAGTAGAAATAGAAATGCGAGAACACCTGAAGCCATATCTTGGCCATCTAGGTTCGCTAAGTCGTGTGCGCGGCTTGCGGCGGTCTCAGCCGGGGATCCTGCGGATGCACTCCAACTTCACCTCGATACTCGGTATGACGGCCGAACTCCAGTTCCGCAGCACGACCATCGGTCTGGTCGGCGGAAACAGCGACAACCGGCAATTCATATTTCCCGTCGGGCAGCGCGAACCGAAAACTGAACGAGCCGTCCGGCCGCAGCTTGATGGTTCGGCCGCCAACGGTGACTTTCGCGTCCGGCTCGGTAGCTCCGTAGATGATCAGCTCCGCATTAATGTTGAACCAGAATCCTTTCGGCCATTGGACGCCACCGAACGGACTCGAAACGCTTCCCGCGGCCCGGGCGGGCGAAGTCGGCAGGGAGAATTGCGCCGCCGCGGCGGACGCGAGTTCCTGCACGAACTGGCGGCGCAGCAGCTCGGTGATTTCCAGCGAGCCAATCCAGACGCGGCGCACCTGGTCCATCGAAATCAACTGCGCCAGCGCGCGTTCCTGTGCCGGCGTCCATCGACCCGAGGAAATCTGTTCGGGGCCGGGCAGGCCCGGGTGGCCTTCCGCGCGCAACTGACCGATCGCCTCGGAGAGCGGCACGTTTTCCGCCATGGCTTCCTTCACGATGGTGAGCAGTTGTTCGAACGGCACTTCGATGGGAATCGTCGCGAAGTGGACGGATGTGTCCTGCGAGAGCGCCTCGGGCGGCGTGAGCGTCGGCGCGGAAACGGAAATGCGCGTCCAGTGTCCGTTCGTCTTCGCATAGTAACCCAGCTCGGCCACAAACTTCGTCCCGCCGCGACCGACATGCACGAACCAGTTCGTTGATTCAGGATGCACGTGCACCTCGGCGAACGGTTGATCCCCGGCCCTGTCAATGAAGACTCGCAACACAAGATGACCGTCTGCGGATTTGCGATTATGCTCACGGAGTTGTTCGCGAGTGAGGTCCCAGTGCGCGTAGAGCCAGTGCGGGTCCCTCGCGGCAAGCAGAAGTTTTTTTGTGCCGTAGGCTTCGGGGAGTTCGCCGGTTTCTCCGGCCGGCCCGGAATGTTCCGGCGGCGGTGTCGGTCCAAGCGCGTAACGTTGGCCGGGGCCGCTGACACCGGGCAGCGACGGCTCATCGCCTTCGAGCAGGATCGGCGGGATTTTCAGAGCGGGCTTGCGTGCCGGCTTCGGTCCGGCTGCGGGCGCGGCCGCCGCGTCAGCTTTGGCAGCGACCGGACGAAGGCGTGCGTGCGGCGTCTTCGGCGCGGCGGATTGGGTGGTGGAACGGGCGGTCCCTTTTTCGCGTGAGGGCGTCTTTTTTTCCGGTTTCATAAGCATCGAGGATGGCGCGAACGAACCGCGACGAGCTTACGTCCAAGCAAACGGGCTTCGCAACGTGAAATTGGCCGGGGTCGGAAACAAAATCTTCTCCGCACATATTCAGGAGAGCAAGGGAATCCCCGACAATTCTTCACAGCACTGACCGGTCAGGGAGAGCAACCGGGCTCCCGAGTTGTGTTGCGCGCCCCGGTCGTCCAGAAGCAGTCCTTCAGCGGAGCGTGGGACAGGTGTTGATCCGGTGGGATGGCTTGGAACCGTCGCAACCCGCCGGCAGAGGCGCCTTCGCGACGGAAATAATGGCATCGTTTTTTTGGACGAACCGTGCCACGATCGCCCCCACGCATGAGTCAAACCGGCAGAGCTTTGATTTTCACACTCGGTGCCATTCACTTCGCAGCTGGTTTTTCAACACGCGCCCAAACGCCCGCCTCGAGCAAATTGAGCGCGCACCTGATCAATGCCTACACTGCCGGCGCGTCGAACATCGTGGCCGGGCATCCGCGCGTGTTGAAGATTCTTGACCTCGGCTCCGGCATGTTGCAGGCCGCGCGGGCTTACAAGTCTGGCACACCAAACGGCCAGATCGTTCTCCGCATTTACACGCCCAAGAGTTACCCGATGACCGACGATCCCGCCGTCAGCGCGACGAACTTCTGGACGACCGTCCTACAGTCGCCGCTGAATGCGCTGTCCGCGTCCGACCGCGCGTTGATTGATTATCTGGAAGGACCGAACGAAGGCGACAGCACGCCGACGTGGCAATCGTTGCAGGCGGCGCAATGGTTCACCGGATTCTGGACGAATCTGACACCGTTGATCGCGGCGGCGGGATTCAAACCGTGCATCGGCAGCATCGCGGTGGGCAATCCGGGCGGCACACCGAGTCAGATTCAGAGTTACATCTCGACGTTCGTGCCCGCGTTGCGGCAGGCCAAGAGTCTCGGGGGCGCGTGGAGTTATCACGCTTACACGATCAATTACACGACCGACCCGAACGTGGAGTACTACTATTCGCTGCGTTACCGGCAGTTTTACAGCCAGTTCGCGTCGCAATATCCCGACCTTGCGGACATGCCGCTGATCCTGACCGAGGGCGGCGTGGACCAGAGCGGCACGCCTTCAACGTCCGGCTGGCAGGCGCGTGGCACGGCTGCGAATTACGAGCGATGGCTGAACTGGTTCGATCATCAGCTTGCGACGGACAACTACGTGATCGGATGCACGTTGTTTGAGATCGGCAATCCGGGCGGCTGGTCGTCGTTCGATCTTGAGCCGATTGCGGGCTGGCTGGGAAATTATTTGACTGCGCCGACGAACGCACCGTCCGCGCCGGCCGGTTTGTCCGTTGTGGCGACGAGTGCGACCGCTCTGATCACCTGGACATCCGCGCCAATTAACCCGACGACTTACAACGTGAAACGCTCGCGCACCAGCGGGGGGCCTTATGCGATCATCGCCACGAATGTCACTGAAGGAGTGGCAGCGACGAGTTTCACGGATTCGGCAGTCACGAACGGCGGCACCTACTACTACGTGGTGTCGGCAATGAACGCGTCGGGAGAAGGGCCGGATTCGGCACAGGTCACCGTGACGATGCCGAACACGAGTTTACCGGACGTCATCGTTACGGCGGTGACCTGGACGCCAAATCCGGCGTTTACCAACAACAATGTCACCTTCCGCGCGACCGCGAAGAATCAGGGAACGGCATCGACCCCGTCGGGTGTGACTCTGGGAATCGGTTTCAGTATCGACGGCGGAGCGAACGTGACGTGGTCGAGCAGTTATTCGAGCGCGCTCGCACCAGGCGCGTCGGTGACGCTCGCGGCAAACGGCGGTCCAACGGGATCGAGCACCTGGAAGGCGACGCCGGGGATGCACACGCTGACCGCGACGGCGGACGACATCAATCGCTTTCCAGAGAGTAATGAGGGCAATAACGCAATGAGCGTGAAACTGTCGATTTCCTCCGGCCCGCCGAAAATCAGTCAGATCAACGTCACAACGAATGACGCCGTCAGTTTCAGTTTCAGCGCAACCTCCGGCGTTCAGTATCGCGTCGAATACAAAAACGATCTGAATGACACGCAGTGGACGGCTCTGGGCGCGGACATTGTCGCAAGTTCAAACACGGTTCCGGTTTCGGATGATCTGAGCGGCGTGACGAACCGTTTCTATCGCGTTTTGCAATTGAATTGAGTTCCGAAGCTCCCCGCGCCGGGATTTGTTCTACGGGGTGGAGTAACGCTGGCGGCAATATGCCCGGCATCACTTTTCTGCCTGGACAAGCGGACGGTGTCGCGGAATTTTCGCCTTGAAATCGCCCAGACTTCGCCATTCCGTCGGTTGATCGAGGTCCACTTCGGCGACGGCGACTGTCCCCCAGTCTCTGGCCAGCGCGATGGTTCTGCCAGTGGGATCGAAGACGGCCGAGAGCATCCAGTTGTGCGAGATGTCTTCGTAGGTGCTGCTGACGAGATAGACCTGGTTTTCCGCCGCCCGGGCGCGAGCCAGTTCCGGGTTGCAGCCCCAGACCGGCCAGGCGATGACTTCCGCGCCGCGATTGCTCAACTCGCGTGCCACCTCGGGAAAGAAGCCGTCGTAGCATACCATCATTCCGACCTTGCCAAAGCGCGTCCGAAACACCGGGTATTCCGAGCCGGGCGCGACGCCGGCATCCACTTCGCTCGTGGGGAGGGTGACCTTACGAAATTTTCCAACCACCGAACCGTCCGGCCCCAGGAGCACGGCCACGTTGTAAACGACGTGTCCGGCCTTCTCGTACAGGCCGGCGACAATGTAGAGATCGTGCTCTTGCGCCAGCGCTCCGAAGAATTCAGTGGATGGGCCGGGAACCGGCTCGGCCACCTGATCCGGCCGCAGACCGGTTCCGTAGTAGGTCAGGGTCTCCGGCAGAACGACGAGGTCAGCCTTTTGCCGCGCGGCTTCCTCAATCAACGGCGCGAACAAGCGACGATTGCCCTCCGGCGTCTTCCCCTTCGGTTGTAGATGGATGGTCGCCAGACGAACCTTGCGTTGAGGAAGAGAATTGATTTCACCCAGAGAAACATCGCTCCATTCGACCTGGCTGCGCGGAGACCACAGCAGATAAAGTTCGACCTTCGCCTGTTTCGCCTGTCGCGGGACCCGGTACACACCCGACACTTTGGTCCAGCCCGCGGCATCGGTGTCTCCGTCGGCGGGATGCTCGGCCTCCGCCACGGCCTGAAAGCCGGCCAGATAGTTGGTGACCACCGGACGATCGTCGGCAACCATTTTGCCGGACGCATCCAGCCAGGTCACTTTTGCGAGCGCGCTGCGCCGCGGCAAAGAAACGTTGGAAGTCCTGCGAAAAGTTTGGAACTGATAAACGCGTCCCCCCTTCACGGGGAAAACCTTTGTCCAGCCCCCGTGCAACCCCTCGCGGTCGTCAGCCTTGATGACGAAACCGCCCCGGCCATTGCGGCCGCCATGCGGATCGAAGGCGAAGTCTGGTCGGATTTCTTCGCGCGGCGCGAAGGTCGCCCAACCTTCCGGCGCCGCGACCGCGAGAGACGTCCCGGATTGGGGTCCGGCGAACACGGCGGCGCCATGCCAGATGACCACGGCGACCGGGAATCGAACAAGAAACCTTTGGAGCATGAGGACACCCTAGCTCGGAAGCCGGGCACAGGCAATCGCGAAGGTGGGTTCACCCGGGTGTTTCGGTCATTGCCCGCCTGGTTGAGAGAACGTTAGGGTTGTCCCTTATGAAACGTGTCATCGGCATAGGCGGGGTCTTCTTCAAATCGAAAAACCCTGCGGGCCTGATCGCCTGGTACGAAAAACATCTTGGCATGAAACCGACCTGGGAAGGCGGCGTGGTGTTCGCCTGGAAGGACGGTGAGCGGCGGGACCGCGACGGCCAGACGGTCTGGTCGCCATTCAAGGCAGATACGGACTATTTCGAGCCGGGTTGCGAGCCCTACATGATCAATTACATCGTGGAAGACCTCGACGCGCTGGTTGACGTGCTGACCCGCGAGGGCATCCGGATTGAAAAGCGTGAGAATTTCGACTTCGGTCGGTTTGCCTGGATCATGGATCCGGAAAACCGCCGGGTCGAACTGTGGGAGCCGCCGCGAAAGCCGGCTGGTTGACGCACGCGAGCAGTCGGAAAAACGCACCCGATGAGAAACGAACTGTCCACCAGCCTCCGCTCGCACGTGTCAATCGCCGCTGCTCTCACGTGGTTTATTCTCCCGGCGGCGGGGCCTGCCGCAACGAACGACTATTTTCGAATCACCGTCGTGGACGGGCAGACCGGGCGTGGTGTGCCGCTGGTCGAGCTGAGGACGGTGAACAACATGACGTTCTGGACCGACAGCAATGGCATCATCGCCTTCAACGAACCGGGTTTGATGGATCAGGAGGTTTATTTTCATGTAAAGAGCGACGGTTACGAGTATCCGAAAGATTTCTTTGACAACCGCGGATTGAAACTCAAGCCAAAGCACGGCGGCAGCGCGACGATCAAAATCAAACGGCTTAACATCGCTGAGCGACTGTATCGTGTGACCGGGCAGGGCATTTACCGCGACAGCATTCTGGTCGGCGCGCGGGTGCCCCTGAAACATCCGGTCTTGAACGGCCAGGTGATGGGCCAGGACACCGTGATTGCCACGCCCTACCACGGGAAAATTTACTGGTTCTGGGGGGACACGGAGCGGGTGGTGTATCCGCTGGGAAACTTCGCGGCTTCGGGAGCGACTTCAGAGCTGCCCGAGCACGGCGGACTCGATCCGGGCGTTGGTGTGGACCTGAACTATTTTGTTGATCCATCGGACTTCAGCAAACCGATGTGCCCGAACTTCGGCGAGGGTTTGCAGTGGATCGAAGGTGTGATGACCGTTCGTGACGAACATGACCGGGAGCGCCTCGTTGCGCGTGTTTCAAGTCAGAAGGGGCTGATGCCCGCGTACGCCTGGCATCTTGCGGTGTTCAATGACGAAAAACAAATCTTTGAATCCCAGATCAGATGGAACATCACGGAAGGACACGATTCATCACACCCGTTTCGCGCCAGAGTGAACGGAGTCGAATACCTTTATCTTTACCCGAACTGGCGAGTGAAGGCGGACCTGAAAAGCCTTTCCGATCTGAAGAGCTACGAGGCGTTCACCTGTGTTGCCGATGACGGCAGGTTGCGCGGAAACGAGACGAAAATTGACCGCGACGGGGCGGGTCAGCCTCTATACTCGTGGAAGGCCGGCGCGCAGCGCCTGCATCCGGGCCGGTTGCGCGAGTTGATTTCAACGGGCTGCCTCAAGCCGGAGGAGGCATGGATTCAATTGCGCGACGTCGATACCGGCAAGACCGTCGGGGCCGGGCGGGGCTCAGTGTTCTGGAATGATTTCCGGCAACGCTGGGTGATGATCACTTCTTCAACAAGAGCGGGAGAAATCTGGTTCGCCGAGGCGGACACGCCCACGGGACCGTGGGTGTACGCGCGCCGCATCGTATCCCACGACAACTATAATTTTTACAATCCGACCCAGCATCCCTTCTTTGACCTGGACGGAGGGCGGCTGATTTACTTTGAGGGCACCTACACCGCGGCTTTCAGCGGCGCAAAGGAGATGACCCCGCGCTACGACTACAATCAGATCATGTATCGTCTCGCGCTTGACGATGCGGGCCTCAATCTGCCGGCGCCGGTTTACCGCCTCGAAGGGACCGGAAGAATTTCGCGCTACCTGATGCGCGAAACTGTCGAACGCGAACACCTGTGGCGGCAGGTCGGTGAAGTGGCGTTTTTTGCTCTGCCGCCGAATCGCGGACGCGGCGGAATGATTCCGGTCTTCGAACACGCCGAAGGCGGCCACGTCGTTCTGCGGGATGACCCGCCCGGTGGAGACAATCGTCCGTCATTCTTCGCGCTGCCGAACGAACGCGCGAAATCGAAGCCGGTCCTGTCGGAAGAAGATTCCCGGATGGTGGTCCCGCTTTACGAGTATCGGGATGCCGGCGATGGCCGGCGAATTTATTCGACGAACCCGACTCTCGCGGACAAGACCCTTGAACGTTCAGATGAGCCGGTATGTCGGGTGTGGAGGAATCCGATGTCGGTGCTGCCATTGGACATGGAAACAACGCCGGTTCCGCTCGCCAATCATTGAGCGGTTGGTCATGCTCTAAGCATTATGAACCCGCAACCGTCCCGGCGCGCATGGTCACCCTTGTATTCATTCCCGGTGATCGCGCTGCTGACCTGCCGCGCCGTTGCTCAAAACCTCGCCGGAGATGAAGCGTTGTCGAAAGTGTTGATCAATGGCGAGGACTGGCAACTGGTCGCCGACGGATTTGGATTCACCGACGCAGCCTGCGCCGATGGCATGGGGAACTTTTACTTCTATGATCTGGGCAAAGGCACCGGCATAAGGAAAATCAGCGCAGACGGCAAGGTGACGACCTTCATCGACAACACACCGAAGTGCAGCGGATTGAAATTCGGACCGGATGGCAGGCTCTACGCCTGCACCCAGGAACCCAAAAAGCAGGTCGTGGCGTTCGAGGTGCCATCGGGAAAAATAACCGTGCTCGCGGACGACGTTCAACCAAACGATTTGATCGTGTCGCATGAAGGGTTCGTTTATTTTACCGAGACCGGCAAGGGGCAGGTGACCATTGTGGACGCGAAAGGCAGCGTCCGCACCGGCGCGACCGGCATCAACAAACCGAACGGCATTACGCTGTCGCCGGACCAGGGCACGCTCGCCGTCTCCGAATACGGCGGCACCAACGTGTGGGTGTTTCGGGTCGAGCGCGACGGCAGTCTGACTGCGGGCGAACGTTATATGACACTGCGCAGGCCGGTCGGAAAGCCGGACAGCGGCGGTGACGGGATGACGACCGACGCGTTGGGCCGTTATTACGTGACGTCACATGTCGGAATTCAAATGTTTGACTGGACCGGGCGTTTGGGCGGTGTCATCGCGCGGCCGCAAAACAAAGGCACGGTCAGCGTCGCATTTGCGGGGCCGGACCTCGAATACCTCTATGCCTGTTCGTCAGACAAAATCTACCGCCGCCGGACGAAGGCGAAGGGAGCCTGGTTATTCCGGGCGCCGGCGAAACAGGCGGGCAAGGCGCCATTAGTACCGTGAACCGGGTGGCGGTTCGTTGATGACGCCCCAGAACGCGCCGAGTTCGCGGACGGCATTGACGAATTCGTGGAACTCCACCGGCTTCACCACGTAGGCGTTGACGCCCAGGTTGTAGCTTTTCAGCAGATCGCCGTGCTCACGGGACGAGGTGAGCATCACCACCGGAATGGTCTTCAAGCGTTCGTCTGATTTAATCTGCTGCAGCACCTCAAGGCCGTCCACCTTCGGCATCTTATTGTCGAGCAGGATCAGGCCGGGATCCTCCGGCGGGAGGTTTGCATATTGACCGCGGCGGTAAAGGTAGTCGAGCGCCTCGGCGCCGTCGCGCACAACATCCACCTGGTTGGCCAGGTGATGACTTGATAGCGCGTGCAACGTCAAATCGATGTCGTGCAGGTTGTCCTCAGCCAGCAGGATTTTTTTGAGTTTCGTCATGTGTGTGGAGCGGGTTTGGCAGTGAAAAAAAGAAGGTCGCACCCTGTTCGGCGGCGCTTTCGGCCCAGACCCGGCCGCCATGCCGGTGAACGATGCGCCGCACGCTGGCCAGCCCGATGCCGGTCCCCTCGAATTCCTCCGCGCGATGCAGGCGTTGAAAAACCTGGAACAGTTTGCCGATGTATTTCATGTCGAAGCCCACTCCGTTGTCGCGAACGAAAAAGACAGTTTCGGAATCGGCGCCGGGCCGCACGCCGATTTCAATGACGGCGGCTTCGCGAGTATGGGTGTATTTCAACGCATTGGACAGGAGGTTTGTAAAGACAAGTTCGAGCATCGCCTGATCTCCCTGGACCTTCGGGAGCGGGCCGATTTTCCACTCGACCCGGCGGCCGGACGCATCGCGCTGAAGGACCTCGATGATGGATTCAACCAGCCGCGTGACATCAACCGTCGTTCGCAACAATTCGCTCCGGGCCATCCTGGAAAAGGAAAGAAGGTCGTCAATCAACCGGCCCATCCGGCGAGCCGACTGGCGGACAATCATCAGATTTTGGCGGCTGTTTGCATCCAGTACGGCCGACGAATCGGCGAGGATCATTTCGGAAAAACTGCCGATGTGCCGCACGGGTGCCCGCAGATCGTGGGAAACCGAGTAGCTGAAGGCCTCGAGTTCCTGGACCGCCACTTCCAGTTCAGTGGTCCGCTGTTGTAATGCATGCTCCGCCTGCTTCAGTGCGCTTATGTCCCGGCCTTCCGCCAGAATGTAACCGACCTTGCCGCTCTCGTCGCGCACGGGCACCAGACTGAAGGCGATCGGCACGACGCGTCCGAAGACGAAGAGTTTTTCATCGTAACTGACCGTCTCGCCGGCCACGGCGCGTTTGAACGCGGCGGTGACTCGCGCGAGAACGGCCGGGTCAAACGTCCACCAGGCCCCTTCGAGGAAACGGGTCCGCATCAGTTGTTCGCGGGAAAGACCGGATCCCTGTTCGGCAATCCGGTTGATGAGCAACAGGGTCCCGTCCAGCGCCACCTTCGCGTTCAGCGTGGACATGTTGTCAATGTATTCCCTGAGCTCGCGCTGGCTGTCGCGGATTTGCTGTTCGGCGCGGTTTCGTTCCACGACCTCCTTTTGCAGATCCCGGTTGGCGGCCTCCAACTGGGCGGTGCGTCGGGCCACTCTCTGCTCCAGTTCGGCCGCATGCCGGCGCGCCGCCCGGTACAACATCGTTTGCGACCGTGTCACCGAGAACAGGAGGACGCTGAAGGCGATGCCGGTGGCCAAAACCCACGGCGCGGGGCGGAACGGCGAATCGAGAAAGAATTCCGGCCGGCTTGAAAACACCAGGCTCCATGCCCGGTCTCCCACCAAAATGCTCTCTGTGCGCGTGAACCGGGGCGCCGGGTCCGCACTGAACCGGCGCGGCAGGCGCGACGTCCGGTACAGCAGATGTGCCGCCGTGGCGTCGGGCCCATCGTAAACCTCCATTGCAACCGGAGGCGCGCTGTTCGCCGCGAG
>DATNDF010000492.1 GCA_035607015.1 Candidatus Angelobacter sp.
GACGACCTCAACAGTTTTTACGACCCGAAGATCAAGCAGGCCAGCATTCGCGACCTGCAGGCACTGGCCAAACCGTTCACGTTCGTTCAGGGGGACATCACCGATCGCCCGTGCCTTGACGAACTGCTCGGCGGCGTCAAATTCGACCAGATCATCCACCTTGCCGCCCGCGCCGGGGTCCGGCCCAGTCTGGAGCAACCCGCGCTTTACCAGCGCGTCAATGTCGAAGGCACGGTGAACCTGCTCGAAGCCGCGCGGCTCAACGGCGTGAAGAAAATCACCCTCGCGTCGTCCTCCTCGGTTTACGGCGTGAACTCGAAAGTGCCTTTCTCGGAAAACGACCCGATCTTTTCCGCCATCTCGCCCTATGCCGCCAGCAAACTCGCCTGTGAGGCGCTCGGTCACGTTTATCATCACGTTTACGGGCTGGACGTCGCCCTGTTGCGATTCTTTACCGTGTACGGCCCGCGCCAGCGACCCGACCTCGCCATCCACAAATTCGCCCGCCTGATGGCCGCCGGAAAACCGATCCCCGTGTTCGGCGACGGCTCGGCCGCGCGCGATTACACCTACGTGACCGACACCGTGGACGGCGTGCTCGCCTGCACGCAGCAGGAGTTCGGTTACGAAATCTTCAACCTGGGCGAGTCGCAGACCGTCACGCTGAGCCGCCTCGTCGAACTGCTGGAAAAGCATCTCGACAGGAAGGCAGTGATTGACCGACAGCCGCCGCAGCCGGGCGACGTGCCGATCACCTTCGCCGACATTTCCAAGGCGGAGAAAAAGCTCGGCTACCATCCGAAGATAAAAATCGAGGAGGGCATTCCGCTGTTTGCGGAGTGGTTTTTGCAGAGCGTGAAAAAGCAGGACTCACCGGATCGCGCATAACAACCCAAAGATTACCAAACATGAAAACAATTTCCTTCTTTGCAGCCTTGTTCATCCTCTCAGTTCCTGTGTTTGCGGCCGGCACGGGCGAGCGTCACGTCGAACCGGTGGGTGGCTTTTCTTACTGTCCGCCCAAAGACTGGGCCGTGAAAGAGGTGCCCGGCATGAAATACAAGATCGCCTTTGGCCCGGCAGCGGGCGGATTCGCGTCGAATATCAACGTCGTGGACGAATCCTTCTCCGGGCCTCTGTCGGATTACGTCAAAGCCAATGTTCAGGTCCTGACGAAAATGTTCAAGGGTTTGAAAAATCTTGGCCAGACGGATTTCAAGACCGATTCCGGACTGAATGGGGTCAGACTGATCATTCAGTCTGAACAGCAGGCCCATCTGCTCCGGCAGACGCTCTTCTTCTTTGACGGCAAAGGTGGCAGGAAGCTGGTGGTCACGTGTTCAACTCTCGCCAAAGGCGGCGCCAGGCTGGACGACACGTTCACGGCCAGCATGAAGACGTTTATTCTCGAAAAATAGTTTGCTTCAGCGGGATTCATTTTTCCCCCGTGTATTGCGGTCGTTTCGCTGCTCGCAGAGCGCAGCGCTTTCCTGCTCAAGGCCGCAGCCGCGTCCGATAGAAGCGATGATCAACAGGAGGCGACGGATCGAGAAACACGAACGGTCGTGGCCCGAATTTGTTTGTGAGTGCATCCGACCAATTCGCCAGGTCCGGGGAGGTCTGGATGACAAAGGTGAGGTTTTCCGGTCCGCTCACCTGGAATTGAGTCTGGCCGTTGGTCTGCACGGGCGTGGTCATCGTCATCGGACCGCCCATCGTCGTCAGCGCCCGATAGAAGTTTCGAGCGGGTCGCGGCGCGGTCGCGTCAAAAAAATCCTGCGGTAGGCCCGCAAAGTTGAAGATGCCGATGGAACTCCAGTTGGTCAAATCGAGGGACGATTGCATGACACAGGTCCAGCCGGACGGCCCGGTGAGCGGGATGCGGGTCCGGCCATCGGCGAGCGGCACCGGCGCCTGCAACCGCGCGGCCAGCACGTCCTGCGCGATAACGCGCGCGGCAAAATTCGCCCTGATGCCGCCGCCGAGCTGGAAGAGGCCCCAGTTCGTTCCCGTGTGCATCCAGAAATCGTTGTAGCTGAAACCCACCGAGGGCGGATCGTAGGCCAGGAGCCCGGCCTGATTTGTGCCAAGGCCGCCGAATTGAATCGTGAACGTGAAGACGTCCGGCACCGTGACGCTAAAGTCATGCAAAACAACCGAGTTGTAGCCCGGCGCCACCGGAAATGGATCGCTCTGATACAACAATGTGCCGGGCGCGGGCGCGCTGCCGGGACCATCGTTCGCATAAAACCGGATGATGGCGGAGGTGCCGTTGGTCGAAGGCACGTCGCTGAAATACTCCGTGCCGAACTGAATGACATTGCGTCCGGTACCGGCGAGGTGCAGTTCGTCGCCATACTCCGCGGTCGAGGGGAAATACGTTGGCTGGCTGTTGGTGGACCCGATGTCCTGGTAGACAAGTTCGGCCTGGCCGGCCCATACGCAACAGCCTCCGAAAACCGCCGCGGCAATCCGAAATGTCTTTCGTCCGGTCATCTGGCGGGCGAACGATACGAAGCCCGGAGGACGCGAGGCCAGTTCTTTCGCGCTGGCGGCAACGTCCATGCTCGACACTCCTGCGGGCCCGAATTAAGGTCGCGGCGCGTCTGGTGCCCGGAAATGACCTCCGTCAAGAAACTTCTTTGCGAGTTGATCGCGCTGCCCAGCGTGAATCCCGCGTTTCTGCCGGCGGGCGACCCGCGCGCGGGCGAACAACGCGTTGCGGATTTTCTGGCCGCCACCGCGGCGCGCGCCGGGCTGGAGGTGGAGTTTCAGGAAGTGTTCCCCGGCCGCTCCAACGTGCTGGCCCGCCTCGCGCCCGCCGGAAGGACCCGTCAACGGGTTGTCCTCGCGCCACACCTGGACACTGTGGGCGGCGAATCGCCGGAACTTTTCCAACCGCGCGAAAAGGGCGGACGGCTCCACGGCCGCGGCGCCTGTGACACGAAGGGCAGCGTTGCCGCCATGCTGGCGGCGTTGACCGGGCTCACAAGCTCGCCGCAACGGCCGAAACAAACCGAGATCGTCTTCGCCGGCCTCGCAGATGAGGAGAACGGGCAGGGCGGCTCGCGCGCGCTGGTCGCGAAAGGCCTCCGGGCCGATCTCGCCATCGTTGGCGAACCGACGCGGTTGCACGTGGTGACGGCGCACAAGGGCGATTTGTGGCTCCAACTGGAAACGCGCGGCAAAGCGGCGCACGGTTCGCGGCCCGAGCTGGGCCGGAACGCGGTGCATGAAATGGCCCGCATCGTTGATTTGCTGGAGACCACCTACGCCGCGGCGTTGCGCAGGCGCGAACATCCGCTGCTCGGTCACCCGACGGTCAGCGTCGGCGCGATCGCCGGCGGCTCGCAGCCGAATATTGTTCCGGACCGGTGCCGCATCAGCATCGACCGGCGCACGGTGCCGCGGGAAACAGAGTCCGGCGTGCGGCGCGAGATTCAGGCGCTGCTCAAAAAACACCGGCTCAACGCCAGGCTCCTTAACATCCGCAACGCGCCGTGTCCGGCCCTGGAAACGGACCCGAAACGGCCGCTGGTGCAGCAGTTCCTCGAGAGCGCCCGTCAGACGCGGCCCGCCGGCGTTGACTACTTCTGCGACGCGGCGGTGCTGGCCGGCGGCGGCGTTCCAGCCGTGGTCTTCGGCCCCGGCGACATTGCGCAGGCGCACACGGCGGACGAATGGATTTCGCTGAGCGAACTGGACGCGGCCGCCGCCCTGCTGTTTTCCTTCCTTCAGTCACTGCCATGAGCGAAACGCTGCCGTCGGTGACCGTTGTCATTCCCGCGCGGCCCGGCCAGATCGAGGTCAAAGCCGTCGCGGCCAGCCGGCAGCTTGATTATCCGGGCGACCGTCTGGAAATCATTCTGGCCCGGGGCGGCCACCCTTCAATCCAGCGAAACGTTGCGATTCGAGAGGCGCGCGGCGAGTTGATTTATTTTCTCGACGATGACTCAGTGCCGCATCCGGGGAATCTGCGCCGCGCCGCGGCGCATTTCCGCCGGCCCGAGGTGCAGATGGCCGGCGGCCCGGCGCTCTGCCCTCCGGAATCGCCGGTCCTGGAAAAACTTTTTGCGATGGTGATGGGCAGCCGGCTCGCGTTTTTCTCCAGTCGCGCCCGGTATCAGGCGGTGGGCCGGCTCCGCGAAACCGGTGAAAAGGAACTCATTCTCTGCAATCTGCTGGCGCGCCGCCTGACGCTGGTGGAAGCGGGTGGTTTCGACGAGGCGCTCTATCCGAACGAAGAAAACGCCCTGATGGATGATGTGCAGCGGCGGGGCGGACGGCTGCTGTATGATCCGGAGTTGATCGCGCACCGGCGCCCCCGCCAGAGCCTGGGAGCCTTCGTGAAAATGTTGATGACCTACGGTCGGGGCCGCGCGGAACAGTTCCGTCTGCATCCCACATTTGGCTCGGCGCCGAACTTCGTTCCCCCGCTGTTTTGCGTTTATGTGGCGCTGACACCCCTGCTGCCCGCGTGGTGCCAGTGGCCGTGGGCGGTCTATGGTCTGGCGTTGGTCGGGCAGGCGGCCGTGTTGAAGGGCGGATCGTTCGTGTTCAAGATTTGCGCGCTCCCGCTGATCTTCGCGAGCCATCTGTTTTACGGCCTCGGATTCTGGCGCGGCCTTTTCACGGGTTTGCGCCAACCCGGGAGACAGGGGTCCGGTTCGGTGATTCTGGAGCGGGTGAAGGAGATGTGACCGCGATGGAATCCAAAACCACGTTTTTCCGGCAGAGCGGGTGGCTGGTCATCGCGACGGCCTCCGGAGGATTTTTCATGATGGCCACGCAGATCGCCGCCAATAGCTGGATGAATCCGGAGGAGTACAGCATCTGGTTCGCATTGCTGCGCATTTTTCTGTTGATGAGCATCCCGTCGGTCGGTCTCCAGATCATCTTCGCCCAGCAAACGGCCGCGGCGATCAGCGACGCGCAGCACCGCCAGCTCACGCGCACCCTGCGCGCCACCGGGCAGGCGACGTTTGTCATCTGGCTGATCATGGCGGCCGTGGCCTTTGCCGGACAGCGGCACTGGATCGCGCTGCTCAAGATCTCGAACCCCGCCGCGCTCTGGGTCACGGTCATGATCGGCCTCGCGTCGCTCTGGTCTCCCATTGTCAAGGGCGCGCTCCAGGGGCAGCAGAATTTTCTCGGGCTGGGCTGGGTCCTGATTGTTGACGGAGTGGGCCGGTTCGCGGCGATTGCGGTGATCCTGTGGCTGGGCGGGCAGGCGGCCGGTGGCATGACGGGCGCGCTGTTCGGCCAGGGGATTTCGGTGTTGATCGGCGCGTGGTTGATCCGCCGACTGCTGGCGGGCCCCGGCGATCCAATGGAGTGGAAACCCTGGCTGCGCCGCGCGGCGCCGCTGACCGTGGGATTCGGAAGCGTCCAGTTCATGAGCAACGCGGATGTGGTGTTCGTGCAGGGCGTGTTTTCAAAAGAGCAGACGCCGTTTTACATGCCGGCGGCGATGATTGGTCTCGCGCTCATCACGTTCGCCGGGCCGCTGGCGGCGGTGATGTTTCCAAAAATAGTCCGCAGCGCGGCGCTCACTCAGGACACGCGCGCGTTGCGGCAGGCGCTCACCGCCACGGCGCTCATCGGCGGTCTGGCCGCGCTGGCCTGTACCGTCGCGCCCTGGCTGCCGGTGCGGGTCATTTTTTTCAAGAAACCCGAATACTGGGCGGCGACGCCGCTGGTTCCCTGGTTCGCGTGGTGCCTCCTGCCGTTGATCCTGTCAAATGTGCTCGTCTCAAACCTCCTCGCACGCGAGCGGTTTGCCGTCGCGCCCTGGGCGCTGCTCATCGCCACGGGTTACGGCGCCGCCCTCGCGATGTTGAAGCCCCACCTGTTGGAGATGGAAGTGATGACCGCGTTTCGCACGGTCATCCAGACGCTGGGAGTTTTCAGCCTGCTCCTGCTCGCCGTGTCCGCCGGGTTCACCTGGCGCGAGAAGGGCCGGGCCGCGGCACGGGGGCTTTGAGTTTCTGGTAAAGCCAGGTTTCCAGGGGCCGCAATGGACGCAGCCAGCGATAGAGCGGCGTGTAAATCAAACGCAATCGCACGACCGATAGAAACATCACCAGCGACGAACGCAGGAGCGATTGCGTCACCTTCGAACCGGTCTTGTCCGTCCATTCCGTCGGCACCTCGAGGACCCGGAACCCTTCCCGTTTCAATGAGTAAAGCAGGTTCACGTCGAACGCGAGGTCGGCGATGCGCAGGGTCGAGTGAATTTTCTCCACCGCCGCCCGCCGCATCACCTTGGCCGGGCACTGGGTATCCGCGAAGTTCATCTTCCGCAGGAACAGCACGCGCACGATGGCGTGGAACGCGCGGCTGAAAAAACGGCGGAGCCAGGGCTGGCTTTGATGCAGGACGGCGCCCGGCAGCCAGCGCGAACCGATGACGCAGTCGGCCTGCGCGGTGAGATGCACCAGTTCGAGGAATGCCTTGGGGCCGGTCGCGCCATCGGCATCCACGTAACCGATCAGGTCGGCGTTGGGCGCGAGTTTGAGGCCCTCGATGAGCGCGCCGCCCTTGCCGATGGGCGCGGGAAAATTCAACGCCTGGATTTCGGGAAAGTCCTTCGCCGTGTGATTCACCACGCCGATCGTATTGTCCCTGCAGCCGTTGAGCACGACCACGAGCTGGAATCTGCCGCGATGATGCTGGCGAAAAAATTGCGCATATTCGCGGAGCGTCGGCTCAATCCGCTGCTCCTCGTTGTAGGCAGGGATCAGGAGCAGCAGGCTGGGCGCGGTGTGAGTCACACGGTTTGCTTACAAAGGCAGTGGGCAAAAGGCAAAAGGAAAAGCAAGCCCGCCCCCGGCCAGCAAGCCGCGAGCGAGCGCAGGATTTCGCGGCGTCGTGGCATCGCCGTCTGCGCGCCCGGACGTGTGACCGAAATGGCCGCAGCCGCGATGGCGAAACGAACCGCCTCCTCCACGGTTTTCCCTTCGGTCATGGCGGCCGCAAATGCACCGGAAAAACAATCGCCCGCGCCGACGGTGTCAACGGCCCGGACACGGGGCGCAGAATACCAGCGTGCGCCGACGGCGCTGCGCCAGCAAACGCCCCGGGCACCGCACGTCGCCAGAACGTGCTTCACGCCCAGATTGTGCAATCGTTGCGTTGCCGCTTCGACAGCGGATTTGCCCTTCACCGGAAGGCCGGTCAACGCCCCCAGCTCGCCTTCGTTCGGGGTGAGAAAGGTGATCTGGCGAAGCAGGGTCGCGGGAACGCGCCGGGCTGGCGCCGGATTCAGCAGGACGGGAACGTTATGAAGGACCGCCAGCTTGAGGGCGTGGCGAACGGTCGCGAGGGGAATTTCCAATTGCACCACGAGACAGCGCGCGGAATCGATGAATGACGCGGCCGCATCAATGTGCTTTGGCAAGAGCTCGTCGTTGGAACCGCGGGCGACGCCGATCAGATTTTCGCCGCGCGCGTCCACCATGATCAGCGCCACGCCGCTGGGCGAGTCTTCGCTGCGGACAACGTAGCGCGTGTCAATTCCCTCGCGGCGCAATCCCCGCAGGATCGCCTTGCCGAAATTGTCCGGCCCGAGACTGCCGATAAACGCAACGCGCGCGCCGGCGCGGGCCGCCGCGACGGCCTGATTGGCGCCCTTGCCGCCTGCCACAATTTGAAACTGTCGCCCCGTGACGGTTTCACCGGGAGAAGGGAGTTTCGGCACGCGAACGACCAGATCGGTGTTCGCACTGCCGATGACGACGACGTGCGGCTTCATGGACGGTGGCAGCCGGCGTCAGGAGAACCTGAACAAGTTCGCAGACCGAATGACGGCGGCGCATCCGGCGTCCGGCATCGTTTTTCGCCCTTCGTCATCTGGTTTTTGGAATTGTTGAAAACACCCCGCCGCGCCTCCGGCGGATGCCCGCCCGGCCGG
>DATNDF010000493.1 GCA_035607015.1 Candidatus Angelobacter sp.
GAACGCTCCCGGGAGACCGAAGGTCGCCAGGTTCAGCGCGAGATTTCGCCACCCCCGCGTCTCGGGACATTTGTTGACCGGGCTGCACGCGTAATCCCGGCTGTCGAAGAAGCGGCAACCGAGCCGGCGACTCTCCAGCCAGAGCCACAATTGGAGCGCGAACGCCGACAACTCTCCGTGCTTCTTCACGAGGGCTGAATGTGATTCGTCGGAGCGATGAGGATGGAGCTTGAACGATACTCCGGAAAGATGGTGCCTTTGCACTTCGGCCAGCCAGGGCAGGTCCTTCGTCGCCTCAAGGTGCTGAAGTCGACTGTGCCGTTCGCGACAGCTCCAGTGGTACTTCCCGAACACGGTCAGGACCGCGTCGCCGAACGCCAGTTGCGCCTTGGCCAGATTCCGCCGGACAAAATCTCCGTCTTCGGACGAAAATTGCAGGCGCTCCAAACGTTCGCGCGCAAACAACAGCCCGGTGCAACGGTTCATTAACAGCCGGGTGGCCTCGGAAAGCGGGATGCGCGCGGCATCACGGTGATGTTCGCAGCCGTCCAGCAGCCCCTTCCCGCCCCAGAGTGCGCGATGTCCAACGAGCAGATCATGGTAAAACATGCTGATCGGACTGCGTCGGAGTCTCTCCGCGGACAGCAACTTGAACTCGATTTCCACTCCAGCGGATGGCGCGAGTTGTTCGCCCAACTCGTGCAGCGCGACGCGCTCGCGGCGCCCGCTGCGAAAACGGTGCCCTCGGGTCAGAACGTAAAACTCCAGATCGTTGTAGGGCCGGTCTCCACCGCCTGTTTTTAACACTCCGCCTTCTCCGCGTCCATATCCGCCGCCCAGCAACAGGCCTTCGAGATTCTGATCGGGAATCACGCGGCGAACACCCGCCAGCACCTCCCGACACGTGCGCTCAAGGTGATCTTCCAGTTCCGGGCTTCCATCCAACGTGAAGCGCGACGGCTCAAGCCGATGCCGCTGTGCCCGCTGTCCATTTTTCGTCCCGTCCGTTTGTACGTTGTCGGCGGTTGCGATCATTTGGGGGCTCTTGACAAACGGACGCCACCGGACTGCGCCCAGGTCGGCGGATTCAGCGAGCGGTCGGCGTTTTCGCGGTACGCGATCCAGCCGTCCCGGAAGCCGGCCAACCGGGCGCGGCGTTGCCCCCAGCGAATGTACGCCGCGTGAGGGAGTTCGCCCAGTCGCCGCTCGCGAAAACAAAAACTAAAATCACGCCGGACATCGTTCGCCCAACCCAGCAAAACGGTTTGAAAAAAATTGAATTCTGTCCGCCGACCGGACCAAACCGCGGCCAGCGCGCGACCTTCTCCAAAGCTCCTCCGGCAAGCCTGCTTGGGCGTGTAATTGTGGGAGTGCATCACGATTGATTCCGGCGCGTAAATTACACGATACCCCTCCGCCCGGCACCAGCGCGTGTATTCGTCGTCTTCGGAGTATTGCATTTTTTCGAGAAACCCCCGCTTCGCCCAGATGTCCTTTCGCAGCCCACTGCTGACCATGCTGAAAAAATGTTCCCACGTGCCGGATTCCCGCTTTGGCCCGAAACAGCGATCGTAGTCGCAAGCAAAAACGGCGCGGCAGTCGGGACGCGGAATCTGCCGCCCGAACACGGCGGCGGTTTGAGGGTCAAACAAAGCCATGACCAGCGGCCGCAGCCAGTTTGGTCCCTGTGGCGTGGCGTCAGCGTTCAGAAAAATGCCATACTCACTTCGCGCCAGCCTCATCCCCTGGTTCATGACACGACTGGGGTTGTATTCGTGCGGGGCGATTTGGATGAAGTGTCGCGGTTTCGCCCGGCGAATCAGTTCCACCGAACCGTCGGTGGAGCCGGAATCAATGACGGTGAGTTCCCAGTTCTTGTATTCCTGTCCCTGAAGGACCGGCAGCGTTTCGCGCAACGCCCATCCTTCGTTGAAGGACCGCATGATGATGCTGACAAGTGGATCGCTCATGTCCCCGCCGATTTCCCTGTTGAGATTACAGGGTTCCGGACAAAAAAGTATTAGGGTGTTCTACCACCGCGAGGCTTCGGTCTTCACCTACTTCCCGCCCCCCGCCGCCGGACCTAACGTCGGATCACCTCAAGCGAAGGAATGTTGTGGCGCTTAAAGACCTGATTGCCCTCTGCCTGATCGCTCTGGCGATTCCTGCGAGCGTGACGGTGTTGTGTTTCTCGGAGCGGACCAGGGATGCCGCGTTCGTTTGCATGACTTTTGGCAGCGCGATCACGGACAAGCTCGATGTCAATTTTGTCACGCGTTACTGGTACCGGGGCACAACGCGCGGCTTTGAATTCACGGTCGTTGACATACTCGCGATTGCCATTCTCGTCAGCATCCTGCTGGCGCCGCGGGCGGGACAACCGCGCTGGTTCTGGCCGGCCGGCCTCGGTGCGATGATGTTTTATTCCCTCTACTGTTGTTTCTCGGTCGCCATTTCCGACCCGAAACTGTTTGGCTTGTTTGAACTCTCAAAGGTCGCCCGCGGAATCCTCATCTTCCTCGCCGCCGCGATGTTCGTGCGCACGGAGCGGGAGCTCGGTTTGCTTGTGCTCGCCGTGGGTTGCGCCGTCTGTTTCGAGGGCGCCCTGTCCTTCCGTCAGCGCTATCTCATGGGCATCTACCGCGTGACCGGCAACCTCGATCACGCGAACAGTCTTTCAATGTTCCTCTGCACGGTCGCCCCCGTGTTCGTGGCGGCGGCAACATCGAATCTTCACCGGCTGATCCGTGTCTTTTCCTGTCTGTGCCTGGGCGTTGCCGCGGCGACCATTCTACTGACCATCTCGCGCGCGGGCATTCCCACCTTCGCTCTCGTCGTCCTGGGCGCCGCAGCCTGGTGCGTCTCCCTGCGCATCACTCTTCGAAAAATTCTCGCGTCGCTCCTGGTGTGCCTGCTGGCGGGCGGGCTGGTTTACAAATCGTGGGACACGCTCAAGGAACGCTTCACGGACTCGCCCGTCGAGACGGAGTACTCTGCGGAACAGTTTGAAAGTCGCGCTTTTTACTTCTGGATAGCGAAAGAGATTCTTTCGGACCGGTTCTTCGGTGTTGGATTGAACAACTGGTCCTGGTGGGTCAGCACGGAATACGGACCCCGGCTGGGAGTGCCCTACGAAGGTTATCCCAGCACCAACGACGCGCCGAGCAAGGAATCGCTCGCCGGCTTCGTCTTCGCGCCGCCGGCGCACAACCTCGGCGTTCTAACGGCGGGCGAACTCGGCTGGCCCGGTCTGATCGTCTTCGCGTTCGTCTGGCTGCGCTGGTTCTGGATCGGCGCCGGTTTCCTTTGGCGACGGTCGCCCGCCGCAATGCACCGCATGGGAACCGGTTTTTTATTTTCGATCTGCGGCATTTTTTTGCAGAGCCTGACCGAGTGGGTTTATCATCAGACCCAGATCCTCTTCACGTTCCATATCCTCCTGGGGGCGCTGGCGAGCCTCCGCTACGCGAAACGCCGCCACGCGAGGTCCTTGCCCGAGTCGGCCGGGATTGAGCAGGAACCCGCGGTGTTCGGGGAGGCGACTCAAATTGCTGCTTTCGCTAGATAGCCATGCGCGTCGTCCATCTGCTTAGAAAATACGACCCGACTGAATGGGGCGGCACGGAAACGGCAATCCAGCGACTCTTCGACGGTCTGCGTCATCACCGCGTAACGCCGATCGCGTTTTGCCCGCATACCGGGAAAGCCGCCGCCGACCCGCTCGCTGACGCGGGTTTCGCCATCAAACGATTCCGCGCCTGCGTGCCGGTGTGGGGGTTGTCCAGGGAGCGCAAACGCCAGTTTGTTGCTGTCGGAGGCAATTTGATGTCCTTCGACCTGATCGCCCGCCTGCTGCGTGAGCCGGAAGTCGCCGTGATGCATGCGCACACGATGGGCCGCCTGGGCGGTATTGCATTGACCGCCGCCGGGTTGCGCCGTCTTCCGTTCGTCTTGACGATCCATGGAGGATTTCTTGATCTGCCGGAACCTTTACGGGCCGGTTTCCGCAAGTCTCGCGAGGAAGGATGGGAATGGGGCCGGCTGTTTGGCGCGTTGCTTCGCGCACGGCGGGTGGTTGATGATGCTGACGCCGTCATCACGTGCAACCGAAAGGAAGCGGCATTGCTCGCGGAACGTTACCCGGGCAAACGAATCGTCGTGCAACCCCACGGTGTGCCGACGAGTCTGTTCCGCAAAGACCATCGGGAGGCCGCCCGCGAGGCGTTTCCAGCCATCCGTGACCGGCGCCTGTTGATGGCAGTCGGTCGCATTGACCCGGTGAAAAATCAGCGCTGGCTGATCGAACAGGCACGGGAGCTTTTTCAACGGCATCCCCGGGCGCTGTTGATTCTGGCCGGCGCCTGCACCCATGAGGAGTATGGCCGATCGCTCAAACACGACATTGAACGGCTGGCCCTGCAAAATCGTGTGTTACTGCCCGGCGGATTGCCGCCCGGCGATCCGCGCTTGATAGGCCTGTTTCAGTCCGCCGAGGCGATCCTGCTGCCTTCAATCTCGGAAACGTTCGGATTGGTCATACTCGAAGCGTGGGCCGCGGGTACTTGTGTCCTTTCGAGCCGGACCTCCGGCGCACTCGACCTGGTGCGGCATGGAGAGAACGGCTGGTTGTTCGATCTCGACGACGCCAAAACATTTCATGCGGCTGTTGATCGTACGTTGCTCGAACCTGAACTCAAGTCGTGCCTTGCCGCCGCCGGCGGGAAACTCGCGAGCCGGGAATACGACACAACGGTGCTCGCAGGCCGCATCAAAAATCTTTATGCCGACCTGGTGGAGGAGAAGCGATGCGCTACGTGATCCTGCGTGACGACGACACCAATGCGCTGACGCCCGTCGAATGTCTGGAACGGTTGTATCGCCCGTTTCTGGATCGTGGTCTGCCGGTCAATCTCGCGGTCATTCCCCACGTGCGAACCGATACAACGACGCCCGACGGCCGGCGCGAAGGTTTTCTGATCGCGAAAAACGGCCACGCTGAGCAGGCCCTGCCCATAGGCGCCAACCGCGAACTGGTTGATTATCTGCGAACCAACCTGGGCTACCGCATCGTGCAACACGGATGCCATCACGATTACTTTGAGTTCGACCGCGTTGATTGCCCGGAAATCAAGCGCCGTCTGGAGCACGGGCTCAGGTTGCTGACAGAAGCTGGCTTTCTCGCGCCGCAAACGTTCGTCGCGCCTTACGACAGACTGTCGCGCGCCAGCGTCAAGGCGGTGGCAAGACGCTTCGATGTGCTTTCAATAGGATGGTTCGAACTCGGCCGCCTGCCACCCGCATGGTGGCCATACTACGTTTTCAAAAAAATGCGGAAACATCCGCACTGGCGGGTTGGTCGGACCCTGCTGCTTTCCCATCCCGGTTGTTTGCTGTCCTGTCACCGGCCCTATCGGACGATGCTGGATGAGGTCAAGCGCAACGTGGAAAGCCGTCGGTTGACCGTGCTGGTGACGCATTGGTGGGAATATTTTCGGGACAACCTGCCTGATACCACCTTCATCAAAGTGCTGCACCAAACGGCCGATTATTTGAGCGCTGATCAGAACATCCGCGTGATCTCCTTCGACGACCTTGCTCAAGGCCGCGTCACCTTGAACTGAGATCGACCGCTCGACCCGCCCCCCACGAAGCGCCCAACATCCTATACTGCGGCGGTCAGTCCGGAAGCTTCCTTCACAGGAGGAGCGACGGCTGTCACCCGGCTGTGCGGCGAAAGCCTCTTTTTGTAATATGCGATGATCGGGTATTCAAAATGCCTGTAAACCAGCGACGCCGCGATGATGACCATGCTTGCGCTCAGTAAAAAGCACGGCACCGGTGATGTTCCGCCGGGCAGTTTTTTCACGAAGCTGACGACAAACATGTGGAGCAGATAGATGCCGTAGCTGACCCTGCCAATGTGAATCATGAACCTGCTGCACACCACCGGCATGCCCGGCTGAATGACGAGGGCTGCAAGCGTCAATGTCATGAGCAAATACAGAAATTGGGCGGCCCAGGAACTCTGGGTCTGCATGGAATGCGCGCCGACCCATAAGGCGATCGCCGTACCCAGGCACGCCGGCATCCACGCGCGGCCGAGGTAGCGCGCCAACAATTCATAACCGGGCCGGGTATTCAGCACGAACGCAGTCAACACGCCGAACAGGACTGGCTCCTGATAACTGAAAATCACGCGCCAGAGGGTGGAATCCACGTCAACATTGCCGAGCGTCGCGAACACGACCGGCTTGCAGATGAGCGCGACCAGCGCCGCTCCAACGACCACCCGGCGGCTGGCGAAGAACAACAGCAACCCAAACACGAGATAGAACTGCTCTTCCACGGCGAGTGACCAGGAACAGAAAAACGGACCCTGTGTTGCGGTTGCCAGCCAGTTGCTGTAATAAAACAAGTAAGAGGGCAGTTTCTCGACGAAGAGCGCCTGGTTTTCCGGTGTGTACTGTTTGAGCCCAAAGACCAGCAGGGCCTGCAGGCACAACACCAAGTAATAGAGCGGCAGCAACCGGAGCGCGCGCCGGCCGTAGAATTTCCAGAGATCAATCCTCCCCGTCCTCCGTTCTTCCCGCAGGAACAGGGTGCAGATGAGAAAGCCGCTGATAACAAAAAAAAAGGACACGCCGTAACGGCCGTTTTCCTGAAGCGTATGCAGGACGTGTTGAGCGGGGTAGCGCGGGACGTGATGAAGAAGTACCAAGAGGATGGAGACGGCCCGCAAACCGTCCAGTGCGTTGAAGTACGAGCTGGCCTGGAAGTCATCGAAGCTGTTTACGCGGGCGGTCGGTTGCTTCATGACGGCTCAGGTTTGAGTTCGGCTTTTGGGCCTTCACCGATTGCGCCGGCTGGGTTTTCCGCGTCGAAATCAAGGCAGTCCGAATCCGCCCAGGGTCTTCTGTTTCTCTCCCTCGCCAGTTCAGCATCGCGGGTCATCAGTCGGAAGATGTCCGGGATGGCCTCGATGTCGCAGGGGATGTCCGGCTGGTTGGTCAGCAGCGCGGCGTAGCTTTGCTGGTCGGCGGGGTGATAGCCGTGCATCGCCCGAATCGGACGTTCGCCCATGTGGCTCGGCACGATCAACACGCCTTCCTTCACCAGAAAAATCAGTTCACCGAAATAACGGTCGGGAAAATAGGCCCTCAGTTGCTTCAATTCGGCGTCCGGCAGAATCCGGCCCTGGGAGACCCCGCGCAGAGACTCGACGATTTCCTCCCGAGCGTGGTCGTTGAAGAACCAGAAACGCGCCATCGTAGAATCGTACACCACGGCATAATCGCGCCCCATTTGCGCGTCGAGCTCCTCGATCCTGGACTTGAGGTCGAGCAACTCGTCGCAATTGGCCATGCCGTGATCACTGAACACATAGAGGCGTACTTCCTTGTAATGCTCGCGCGCTGCAGCCGTGAGTTGTTCGATCCATTGCTCATACTGCCGGAGTTTGGACGGCACGTCCGGCGATTGATTGCCAACTCGGTGCAACAATCCGTCCAGTTCCGGCAAATAAACGAAGGCAAAATCGATCCGCTCGGAACGAATATCGGCGGTCACGGCCCGCAGATTCTCCGGTTCGCTCTTCGCCGGATTGCTCACGTGGTACGGAATCGCGCGCAGTTCCAGAAAGTCGAAAATGTTCGGCCCGCGATTCATGCCACCCGGCTTGAGCGGGCTTTTCTTTTCCGTGAAATCGAACAGCGAGATGTGTTTGAAAGGAATGTTGTAGAGATCGAAGTATCCGCGAAACTTGAGTTGCACCCTGACAAATCTGCTCAACCAGCGCCGGAAAATGCGGCGGCCGGTGACCGCCCGCGGCAGCCAGCGGAGCGGACGCAGCGACTGAAACGGCGATTTGCCGGGGTCGTAAACGAAGTAACACCAGTTGCGGTGTTCATCCGGCCAGCCGCCGGAAAGGATGGAAGGCACGCACGCCGAGCTGTAGCCAAAAACCGATTTGAGCCGTTTGCGATGCGGCGCGATGCGGTTGGCGAAAGGGTCGTTCCTGATGATCTCCCAGCCGCAGGCATCAATGAATACGAACAGTGGCAGAATGTTTTTCATGACGCACGGTTTGATGGCAGCCGGCCGGAACGATCCGTTGAAACAAGACGGCGGATTTCACCTCGCAGGCGGGTTGGACTATACGGCTTGGTCAGGATTACATCCGCCCCCGAAAACTCCGCCTCCCGGCTCATCAGCTCATCCGCACTGGAGGTCAACACGATGACCGGAATGTCGCGGGTCGTCTTCTCGCGTTTCAGCCGGCGCAACGCAGTCAGGCCGTCCATTTTCGGCATCATGGCGTCGAGGACGAGCAGGTCCGGCATTTCCCGCAGGGTCGTGTCAACAACTTCATGTCCGTCGCGCGCCTGAAGCAACTCATAACCTTCCTCTTCCAACTGGTGCCTCAGGAAGCGGATCATGTGCAATTGATCGTCCGCCACCAGGATTCTCGGGGCCATAGGCAGGGTTCTCCGTGGCCGGTCACGCCGTTGCCGCGACTTCCTGGCATTTCACCACCTCGAGTACACGGTACAACCGGGTTAACTCCAGCATCTGCAGCGTGGGCGGCGTGGGATTGAGCAATCGCACGACCCCTTCACGCGGCGCGGCCAGTTTTCGCAGGGCTACCAGCGTCCCCAGACCACAACTGTCGAGGAAGGTCATCTCGGAAAGGTCGATTTCGATGTGCTTGACCGTGGGAGCCATCGCCTGCCTGACGGCGGCATGAAAGGCGGGGCCGTTGGCGGCGTGAAGTTCTTTGACGCCGAATACGCGCATTGTCTCTCCCTGATGCTCTATCGTCATAGTCGATTATCCGTTGAGATTCGTTTGAACACTCGAAAGCCAAGGACACGGCCGAGAATCGAAAGGTCGAGACGCCAGTTTGCACGCATCGCGTAAAAACTCGCCAGCACGCGCGCCTCCTGGCCGAGCAACTCCGCGCACGCTTCGGCGTCGGCCAGCGAAATCAACCCGATGGGAGCCTTCAACCACAGCCGATCGAAGTGGCTGGTGAGTGTGACGGCAGCGGCCGGGCTCAGGGGACGATTACCGACCCAGGCGAATTCGCCGCGCGCGACTTTCCACAACTGCGGCCAGCGCTTCAACCAGCCGGCGACGGCGGTGAATTCGTGGTACGTCAGAACCTCAACCGCCGTCGAACTGCTCGCCGGGGAAGGGCGGACGGCCGCGAGCGCCCGCAGCGAGCGCGCGCCGCGCAGCCAGGCCATCAACACCGCGTAGAACGCGCACGGCAGCGTCAACAGCATTACGGCGACCGCTGTTGCGCGGCCCAGCCAGCGACCGGTGCCCGTCCTGACCACACGCTCGTCCAGCGGGGACAGAAGGAAGGCGTCTGGCACGTACGTGCATGAGCCGTTTTGCCAATTAATGAGCGCACGGCCCAACGCCACAGAATGTTTCACCTCAGTGAATTCGCCCACGTAGGTTTCGCTTCCCACGATGCTCTCGGTGACCTCCGCATCCGCAGCCACCACTGTTCCGTTCTCTAGAACCGCGCCCGGTCCGACGACCGACCGCGGCCCGACGAGGACATTTTCTCCGATCCAGCACGGGGGCTGCAATTCGGCGTCGGGAGACACACGGCAGTGCATGCCAATCCACACGTCCGGTTTCATGGTTCGCACGCCGAGTCGGTCGGGAGCCGAGGCCGCCTTCGGCAGCCAGCATCGGACTGCGGAAAAAAAATCCGCATAACTGGCAAACAACGGGCGGTCCATCGCGCCGGGCAACGAGTCCATTACAATCACGTCGTCGGGTTGGGCGGGCCAGCCAGCCCCCTCGTTCACGCGGTACCTGGCGCGCGCCTCGTCCGGCGTCAGTTCACGGTCTTCCGGGATCAGTTCCACCTTCAACTCCCAACGCACGCCGTCACCCAACCATGCGCGGATTTGTTCCGGGCGGTCAGAGGCGAGCAGACGCACCTCGCGCACTCCCCGGTCAACGAGGTGATCGAGCCAGTATTCCAACAACGCCTTGCCGAGGATCGGCATCAGCGCCAGGGGCGCGCGCTGCGCCAGCGCGGCCACCGCGGGTCGTTCGCCCGGACAAATCAGAACCGCCTTCATCTCAATACGCACCTTTCCCCGACAAGACGGCTGGGACGGTCTTCAACAGGATCTTCAAGTCGCCCCAGAGCGTCTGGCTTTCGATGTACTGAACGTCGAGTTCGACCTGCTCCGGAAAATCGATTTCGGCGCGGCCTCCGATCTGCCAGAGGCACGTGATGCCGGGCGTCACCATCAAACGACGCCGTTCAGCGGCCGAATACATCGCCACCTCGCGCGGCACCGGCGGACGCGGCCCGACCAGCGACATGTCACCCAGACAAACGTTGATCAGCTGAGGGAGTTCATCGAGCGACAGACGGCGCAGCCATTTGCCGACCCGGGTGATGCGCGGATCGTTTTTCATTTTAAAGGTGACGCCTTCGCGGTGCTGGTTTTGTGCCAGCAGTTCCTTCAACCGCTGCTCCGCGTCCACGTACATTGAGCGGAATTTGAACATTTTGAAATGACACCCCCGCCTGCCAACGCGGGTTTGTGTGAAGAACACCGGCCCTCCATCCTCCAGTTTGATCAGCAAGGCGACCAACAGAACCAACGGACTCAACAGGAGCAATACCAGAACGCTCGCAGCGGCATCGAAAGCGCGCTTGATCCACGACGTTCCCCGGGTCAGGCATCTCCAGGCCAGGCGTTTCAGCCGGACGTACCCGTTGAGGCGGAAGCGTTCAAGAGGTGACTGGAGCGCAATGAAACGCTCCATCAACACGACATCGAATTGAGGGGTGGTCATAAATCCTTTCCGGAGTTTTTCAGGGTTTTCAACAGGTCAACGAGCTGGAGCACGCGATCGGATTTGGGCGGACTTTCCAGAATAAAGTGCGCCCACTTCGCCTGCAGTGCGACATGCCGCTCGTGCATGGGCGCCACGGTCTCCCAAAACTGCTTGCGCACCGACTCATGGCTGCGTCCCCGCTCGGCGGCGTCGCGGCTCAGGCGCCGGGCCAGCCGCACGCGCAAAGGACACTCGATAAAGACCCGCAACGAGAAGCACACCCGCACCGACGGACGCAGGAGCAACCAAAGGCCCTCAACGATGTTGAGTGGCCGGGGATGAAACGTCTCCCGTCGGGCCACCTGCGTGTGCGTCGCGAAATCGTAGCGTGGCATGCGGAACGAGCGTCCGGCCCGGCACGCTTTTAGAGATTTCTCCACCAGCGGCCAGTCGATGGCGCTGGGGTGGTCGAAATTGATCCTTTCGCGCCGGGCGGGCGGCAGATGCGAACGGTCGAGGTAAAAATCATCCAGCGACAACCGCCCCACGCCGTTGCCGACCGACTTTTGCAAATGATCGGCGAGCCATGTTTTGCCCGAGCCGCTGCCGCCGACGACGGCCACCAGGCGTGTATGGATCGGGGATTTCATGCCGTGACTCCGTTTTGCGTCTCGGCTGCCACTCGGGTGAAAAGATCCTCGAGGCCGGAAATGTATTTCGAGAAATTGTATTGTTCCGAGACCAGTTGCCTTCCGCGTTCACCCATTTGCCGGGCGAGCGTCTTGTTTTTCAACAGTTCTTCAACGCGCGCCGCGTAAGCGGCCCGGTCCATCCACGGGACGAGGCAGCCGTTCTGGCCGTCGAACAGCCATTCCTTGATGCCACCCGCATCAAACGCCACAACGGGCAGTCCGTGGCGCATTGCCTCAATGCCCACCATCCCGAACGGTTCCGGCCACACCGAACTCACAACCACGACACTGCACTCGCGATGGTAATTCCTTTGTTGGTCCGGCGGGACATACCCCTTGAATTGAACGCGATCCGCCAGCCCCAGTTTGCGGCTCAACTGTTCGCAGAAAGGCCTGTGGTTGCCGTCGCCAAGTATGACGCATACAAACGGAACACGAACAAGGGCCAGTGATTCGAGCAGCACATCCACTCCCTTGCCGCGGACGATCTGGCCCGCATAGACGATGAGGTTGCGGTCGCTAAACGAACTGTGAAGCGCCGGTTCGTGATGAGGAGGCACCGGCGGATGCAATTCGATTCTGTCGGGCGCAAAGCCGTTGTGAACCAGTTCCTCCCGCATGTAGTGCGAATTGACGATAAGCCGCTGAAATTTCCGGTTGAGTCTGATTTCATTTTTCTTCGATGCGTAGCCCACCCACTTGAGCGGAAAACCCCCGTCCCGATTCCGCGCAATAACCGCGCCGCACGGAAAAACGCAGAAGGGGGAAACCGGCCGCGTACAAATCTGCCGGCCCGGGTAAAAATACTTGTAGCTGCGCATGCAACACAACTCATGGTCATGTACCATGCGAATCAGCAGCACTCCGGAGGAAACCAGCGCCGTAAGCGCGTCGAGATCGGCCAGTTTATGCACATAGGCCAGGTCCGGCTGGAAGCGCTCAAGCGCGGTGTTGACCGCGAGAAAGGAGTTATCGTCAGTGGCCAGCGCGAACCGCTCTGTAAAGGTTTCCTCCCAGTCATCCTCGCCCTTCCGCGTGCCCGGGCCATGCAGAATGGCCACCGCGTGGCCGCGGCGCCTTAATTCCCGGGCGGTGACTAGCAAGTTGACCTCAGCGCCCGCCCAGGCTCCGAATCGTTCATGCACAAAAAGTATTCTCATTTTCCCGTCGGGCACAGACCGTTTCACAAACTCTCCGCGACTCCCCCGATTCGCGCCTCGGAGCCAGACTGGTCGCAGATTCGACTGTCACGAAAGTGTCACACGCCTGACGGATGTTGAAGTGGGTCTAGTCCTAGAAGGGACATGGGGACGATACCCCAATTGAACAGGAAGCATTGCGTAGTGATGCTAACCCCGGACCGGGCGGAAATGAGCGTGGCTTACTCCACCACCTGGTTTTTGATGGCGTAATGGGTCAGTTCGGCGTTGCTCGACATGCCCATCTTCTCAAGGATGCGCGTCCGATAGGTGCTCACGGTCTTGACACTCAGTGAAAGCTCGCCTGCGATCTGGCTTACGGTTCTGCCCGAAGCGATCATGCGCAGGACGACAAACTCCCGATCCGACAATCGTTCGTGGGGAGGCTTGGGAGTGTCGATGGCCAGATACGACGCCATTTTTTCCGCGAGCGCCGCGCTGACATAACGGCCGCCCACCAGGACTTTTTTTATCGCTCCCACCAACTCCTCCGGGGCGCTCTCCTTGGTCATGTAGCCGGATGCGCCGGATTTGAGCACGCGCACGGCGAACTGGTCCTCGGGATGCATGCTCAACACGAGGACCGGGAGTTTGGGTTTCGCTTCCTTGATTTCCTTCAAAGCTTCCAGGCCGCTCCGGCCCGGCATGGTGATGTCAAGCACGACGGCGTCCCAGTTTTCTTTTCGGATGGATTCGAGCGCCTCGCGTGCGTTGCCGGCCTCGCCAAACTCCGCCTTCTTGAATTCATCTGCCAGAATCTGCTTCAGCCCGCGGCGCACCACGGCATGGTCGTCTGCAATCAGGATTCGCATGGTCAGGTGGCGGTTCTCTCCCCGGGCCGCGCAAGTGGGATGCGCAGGCCGACAGTCGTTCCTTTGCCACGCCGGCCGACGATGGTGACTTCTCCATCGAGCATTGTGGCGCGTTCGCGCATTCCAAGCAGGCCGAGTGATTTCGCTCCGGAAAGATCGCGCGCAGCGACGCCACGCCCGTTGTCTTCGACCCTCAGGATCAGCCGGCCGCGGCTGGCTTCGAGTTTGATCTTCACGCGCGTGGCGTTGGCGTGGCGGACGATATTCGTGAGCGTTTCCTGAAAAATGCGGAATACGGCGGTGGCACGATCCGGACCGAGGCGCGCGTCATTCAAATTGGAGGAAAACTCGCACTTGATCCCGGTCCGTTTTTGAAAATCCTGTATCTGCCATTCAATGGCCGCTTCCAGACCCAGATCGTCCAGCACGCCCGGCCGCAGCTCGGTGGCAATCTTGCGGACGGTGCTGATGATCGCGTCCACGACATCGGGCATTTCGCGGGTCTTTTGCCGCAACGCGCGCAACGACAGCGGGTGATTTGCCTCGGAGAACCTCTTCTGCAGCCAGGCGAGATCCATCTTCAGACCGGTCAGCGCCTGACCCAGTTCGTCATGCACTTCGCGGGCAATGCGCGTGCGTTCTTCCTCCCGCACGGACTGCAAGTAGGCCGCCAGCGCGCGTAATTGTTCGCGCGAATCCATCAGTTCCTTTTCGGCCTGTTTCAGGCCCGTGATATCGCGCGTGACCTGCGCGTAGCCAAGCAGACGGCCGTGGTCGTCGCGCAGCGCCGTGATGATGACGTTCGCCTGGAAACGCGAGCCATCCTTGCGCACACGCCACCCTTCATCCTCGGAGCGCCCCTGAATCTTCGCCAGCTCGATGTTCTGCTTTGGCCTGCCGCGCCGCGCCTCCGTCGCAGTGTAGAACCTTGCCAGATTCGCGCCGAGAATTTCGTCGGAACGGTAGCCAAGGAGCCGCTCCGCGCCGGCGTTCCAGCTCGCCACACACCCTGCCGGATCGAGCATGAAAATCGCATAGTCCTGCACGCCCTCCACGAGGAGGCGGAATCGTTCCTCGCTTTCATACAAGGCCCGTTCGGCCCGCTGTCGCCCGCTGATGTCGCGAAAGGTCAGCACAACGCCGGTGACGCATCCCGTCGCGTCGCGAACGGGCGCGGCACTTTCGTCAACGGGTGTTTCGGCGCCCTTTCGCGATATCAACAAGGCACGATCAGCGGACCCGGCCACAATGCCTTCCAGCAAAGCCTGGGGTGCCAGGCTTTCCAATTTCTCGCGCGTTTCCGGATTCACGGTCCGATATATTTCGCTCAAAGGCCGGCCGGCCGCTTCGGGAGAGTCCCAACCAGTGAGCCTTTCGGCTTCCGAGTTCATAAACGTGACGCGCGCCTGAAGGTCTGTCACCAACACGGCATCGCCAATGTTTTTGAGCGTGGTGACAAACCAGCGCTCGATGCGCCGGAGCCGTCGTTCCATTTTATATTTGTACAATGCGATCTCGATCGTGGAGTGGAGGCGCTTTTCCTCGATCGGTTTGAGGAGGTAGCCCAGCGGCTCGGTTGACTTCGCCCGTTCCAGCGTCGCGTCGTCAGCCTCGCCTGTCAGGTAAATCACGGGTACGTTGAATCGCTCCCGAAGGACTCGCGCGGTTTCGATTCCGTCCGTCTGACCCTTGAGGCGGATGTCCATCAGCGCCAGATCCGGACGCACCAAGGCTGCCTGTGCCAGCGCCTCTTCACTCGTGTAAGCCAGGGCGACAACGTCATACCCAATGCCTTTCAGCCGGTCCTGAATGTCCTCGGCGAGGAGACTCTCGTCTTCCACGACCAGAATGCGCGCCTTATCCATACCCCGTGCTCTTTGGTTTCAAGGTATCGTGAAGCGACCGGACAGGCCCGCTTATTTTTTCTGACTTTCCGGTGGTCCGTGGATCGGGATACACACACCCACGGTCGTGCCTTTGCCCTGCCTGCCGATGATGTTGACCTCGCCATCCAGCATCGTGGCACGCTCCCTCATGCCCAGCAATCCAAGTGACCGCGTGCCCGACATTTCACGTCCGGTCATGCCGCGCCCATTGTCCTGCACTTCGAGAATAAGTCGGTCGTCCTCCTCCCTCAATTGAATGTTCACTTCAGTGGCCTCGGCGTGTCGGACGACATTGGTCAGCGTCTCCTGGAAAATGCGGAACACCGCCGTCGCACGGTTTGAATCGAGATCAATTTGCTTCAAGGCACAGCGAAAACGGCATTTGATGCCCGTACGCCTCTCAAACTCCTGAACCTGCCATTCCACCGCCGCTTCCAGGCCCAGGTCATCGAGCACGGGGGGGCGCAATTCCGTGGCGATCTTGCGCACCTTGCTGATGATGGCGTCCGCCGCGCCGGGCAGGCCCTTCACCTTTCCTTCAAACCGGCGCAGGTCGTCCGTATCGCTAATCTCGGCCATTTTCTTCTCGATCCAGGCGAGGTCCATTTTCAACCCGGTCAGTGCCTGACCCAACTCGTCGTGAACTTCTCGGGCGATGCGGGTTCGTTCCTCCTCCCGGACAGATTGCAGATATGCGGCCAGCGCGCGCAATTGTTCCCGCGAGTCGCGCAACTGTTTTTCGGCGCGTTTGCGCTCCGTGATGTCCCGCACGAAGCCGGTGAACATTGCCGGACCTTCGAGATTGACCCGCGTGACCGTCAGTTCCACAGGAAACTCCTTGCCGTCGGCGCGCACACCTTTCGTCTCTGTCCGTTTACCCAGCATCGAGGCCTGGCTGGTTGCGACATGCCCGTGCAATTCACGGTGATGTTTGTCCGGCGACGCAGGTGGAATAATGATTTGCCCGAGGTCCCTGCCTGTCACGTCGCCGCGTGCGCGGCCGAACATTTTTTCCGCAGCCGGATTGAATTCGATGATTCGTCCCTGGTCGTCGATGGTGATGACGGCGTCGAGCGCGGAGTCCAGAATCGCGCCTTTGCGCGCCTCGCTTTCCCGAAGCGACCGCTCCGCCTCTTTGCGCGCGCTGATATCCTGAAGACTTCCCTCATAGTAGATCGCCTGTTCGTGATGGTTGCGGATGATGCGCGCACTGACCTCGGTTCGAATGATTTTTCCGTCGCGGCGGTAAAACTGCGCCTCGAAGAAGCGGACGACCCCGGACTGATTCAAAGACTCCAACAAGGCGCGCCGTTCCTTAGCATCGGCGAAAAAGCTGGTCACCTTTACCGCCAGCAGCGTCTCCCTGCCCGGATATCCGAGCATTTCAACAAGCGCCGGATTGGCGTCCACAATCCTCCCGTCGTGCGCAACTCGAAACAATCCCACGGGTACGTCGTCGAACAGGCTTTGATACCGCGTCTCCGCCTGCCGCAACGCACGACGTTGCGCGCCCCGTTCCCATGCGAGAACCGCCGCAGCCGCCAGGCGTGGGTAGTGCCTGGCGGACTTGAGAACATAATCGTCCAACCCAGCCTTCATCGCTTGAACGGCGACTTCCTCATTGCCGGAACCCGTGAACATGATGACCGGACAGTCCGGCCAGCGGACTTTGACCGCCACCAAGACGGTGATCCCGTCAGTCCACCGCAACTGGTTATCGGTAACCACCAGATCACAGGCGCCTGACGCAAGCGAATGGGAAAGTGTTTTCGCGTCCGTGACCGGCAGGAAGTGAGCATTCGGGAATTCCCGTCTCAGCTCCCGCATTGCCAGGACGCGATCCTCGGGATTGTCGTCCACGATCAATATGTTCAAGAGGTCGTCCACGGGTCCGGTTTTGGGTTGATTTACGAGACGAGTTGCAAAGGTACCGACGCTGTGTCCGGCCGCAGGTCGGGGCTGTGGTTCAGCCGCCCCCAATATGAGTCGAACGTTTTGACCAGGTCGATCATCATTTCAAAATCCCCCGGTTTGACCGTATAGGAATTGGTTCCAAGGTCGTAAGCCCGGTCAATGTCCGCACTCTGGTTGGAAGAAGTCAGCACGACGACAACTAATCGCCGCAAGCCCGGTTGTTGTCGGACCCACGCGAGCACTTCGAATCCATTCTTGCGCGGCATCTTCAGGTCCAGGAGCATCAAGCTTGGCTCGGGGAAACGCGTTGTGTCCGCGAACTTGCCCTGCCTGTCCAGATAATCGATTGCCTCCTGGCCGTCGCGCACCACGAATAAGGGGGTCTTCAAATTGGCCTTCTGAAACGCCCTCTGCATCAGGAAGACCTCATTCGGGTCATCTTCCACCAACAAAATATTATATTCCGGGATGTTCATGACTTGTTCGTTCCCACCGCCGTCGATCCGGCGCGCGTGTCCACATCACCCATATTTACCCGGTTTTCAAACTGGTTACACCATCTTCGCCTGGCAGCTCCGACAAGAGCCAGTCCGCCGTCCTGCTGGAGGATGTTGCCACGCGCACTCATGCATTCGCTTGTCCAGATTTCGTTCACAGCCAGCTGTAGAATACCTGTCGACTCACCGTAACGTCAGTAGGTGAACACCCGAAATGCCCCAAGGTAGTCTACCCCTATCGCACCCATCCTTTGTAGGAACTCTGCCCACCGGTTGGATCGAGAGAATGACAGGTATGGAATCTAACGCCAAAAAAACTCACCTCCCGCGTCGGATTTATCTAACTCGCGTCCCAAAAGACCCGGACTTGATATGGGGTAAAACCCTACCTACAATATGCGGCAAACGCCCTATTTCTATATGCAGGGCACACTCTATAGTCCGTAACGATGGAAGCCAAACAGTCAAGCAAGCAGGAGGTGGCCATGAAGTCAGCAGCCAAACGCAAAGAAAACCACAAATCCCAACTTACCGACATACATCCCCCGGAAACCAGCGCTGCGCTCCTGCGCGAACTGGTGGCGCACCTGCGCCAGAACCGCACCCAACTCCGCGAGGAGTGGGCCCGCCGCATCACTGACGCACAACTGCTCATCGCGATGAGCAAAGAGGAAATCTTCTCCGAGGCGACTTCGGTGTATGACAATTACGTCGAGGTCCTCGAAACCGGCAGCGTCGAGGCGCTGCAAGCGTACGCGCGCAATCTCTCCGAACGCATCATTCCGCGCGGCGTCGAAACCCACGAGGTCCTTGGCATCGTGCTGCTGCTGCGCGATGTGCTCGCGCGGTCGCTGTTCAAAAAATACCAGGCCGACTTCGAGCTGCTCAACCGCGTGCTCGACGCCTACGAGCCCGCAGCCAACCGCATCGCCAATACGGTGGGGGTGAGCTTCGTGCAGGAGCGCGAGCGTATCATCCGTCAACAGCAGGAGGCGATTCGCGAGTTGTCCACGCCCGTGCTGCAGGTGCGCGAACGTTTGCTGATTCTGCCGATCATCGGCGTCATCGACGCCCAGCGCGCACGCCAGTTGACTGAACAATTGCTGCGCGGTATCCGCCAGAACCGCGCCAAAGTCGTGGTGATCGACATTACCGGCGTGCCGACGATCGACTCGACCGTGGCCAACCACTTGGTCCAAACCGTCGAAGCCTCCCGACTCATGGGCGCCAGCGTCATCATTACGGGCTTGTCGTCGGAAATCGCCCAGACGCTGGTCACTATTGGCGTCGATTTGAGCAAGATGAACGCGGTTGGCGACCTGCAAGGCGGCATCGAAGAGGCCGAGCGCCTGCTGGGCTACAAGGTCATCATGACCGGGGAAGCGAATCTCGCGGAGCAACCCGCGTAACCAGCCTCAGCCTGTGCATGTTCCAATTCTCAAACAGGGCGACTACCTGATAGCCACCATTCAGTCCGTGCTGTCGGACGCCGATTTGTTGCAATTGCGGGACGATCTTGCCGACCGCGTCGGCCAGTTCCGCTCGCGCGGCGTCATCGTCGATGTGACCGTGCTGGACGTCATTGATTCCTTCGCCACGCGGACACTGCGGGGTGTTGCGCACATGCTGAAGCTGCGTGGGGCGGAAACGGTCATCGTCGGCATTCAACCGGACGTCGCGTTTGCGATGGTACAGTTGGGGCTGACACTGGAAGGTGTGGGCACGGCGCTCGATCTCGAAGAAGGGCTGGCGTTTCTCAGCTCCAGAACCAAGCGCGGCGGCGGTGTCTGGCGCTCGACGACGCCGGTTCCTTCCTCGAAACCCAAGGCGCCACCCGGGTCGCGGGGCAAGGGAGGCAGCGGCCGCCATCAATGAACGCCACGGGCGAGGAATTTTGCGTGCCGATCAAATCGGCGGCGGACATCGTTGTCGCCCGCCAGAAAGGGCGGGCGTTGGCGGTGTCACTGGGATTTGCCGGGAGTGACCCGACCGTCATTGCAGCTGCAATCTCCGAAGTGGCGCGCAATATTGTCAATCACGCCAAGCATGGAGAGATCGTGCTCGCGGGAATCCACGACAGCGGCCGACACGGCATTCAGATCCTTGCCCGCGACGAGGGACCGGGCATTCCAGACGTTGAACAGGCGATGCAATACGGATTTTCCAGCGGCAAGGGCATGGGCGTCGGACTGCCGGGCGCAAAATGGCTGATGGACGACTTCGACATCCAATCGCAAATCGGCAAGGGGACGAAGGTGACGATGCGAAAATGGGTCCATTGACGTGAGCACGACCCTGATTCATCGAAAGCCGTTTATCGAGTGGGGGGTTGCCTCCCAGCCAATTCCCGGACAAACCATTTCCGGCGATTTGCATCTGGTCAAGACGTTCGGCCACGGTGCTCTTGCCGCTGTCGTGGACGGACTGGGGCACGGTGATGAGGCGACTGCCGCTGCCAGGGTCGCGGTAGCCGTCCTTGGGGAAAATGTGGATCAGTCCGTCATTACGCTCGTCAAGCGATGTCACGACGCCCTGATCAAGACCCGGGGTGCGGTGATGACCGTCGCCTCGTTCAACGTGCTCGACAGCTCGGTGAGTTGGCTGAGTGTCGGTAACGTCGAAGGATTCTTCATGCGCTCGGACACGAAGGCCACCCCGCCGTCTGAATCCGCCTTCCTGCGTGGCGGTGTCGTGGGTTATCAGCTGCCGGCCCTGCGTGCCAGCGTCATTGCGGTTTCGCCGGGCGATGTTCTGGTGCTGGCCAGCGATGGCATCCGCAGTGGTTTTGAACAATGTGTGATCCCGACGGATACTCCTCAACAAATCGCCGACCGGGTCATGGGGCAACACTTCAAAGGCAACGACGATGCCCTGGTGTTGGTCGTTCGCTTCCTCGGAACGAGCCATGAATGAGTCGTTGCAAAAGTTTTCCGGGCAATATCAGACGGCCCTGCAAGATTACCTCGCGGACGAAGGCGAGGAATCGTTGCACGAAGCCTACGAACTTGGACGGCATGCCGTCGCCGAGGGTTTGGGCGTGTTGGACATTGCCAAAATCCACCAGCAAGTGTCGCTTGCACTGCTGATGCCTGCGTTCGCCTCGGGTAAAGGCAAGAGGCAGGCGCATGCGGTGGAAGGCTTTCTCATGGAAGCCCTGTCGCCGTTCGAAGCGCACCACCGCGGTTTCCGCGAGGCGAACGCGCTGTTGCGGGAATTGAACGAGACCTTGGAACATCGAGCGGCTGAACTCGCGGCCACGAACCGCGAACTGAGCCATGAAATCACGCGACGCAAGGCGTCCGAGGAGATGTGGAAACGATATGAATCCATCGTCAACACGTCGCGCGAATTTCTCACCCTGGTCGGCTCGAATTACCGTTACGAGGCCGCCAACGACGCCTACTGCCAGGCGCACCGCAAGAGCCGCGAAGAGATTCTCGGTTCCTCGGTGGAGGACGTTTGGGGTGGCACCGCCTTCTGGACAATCATCAAAGGCCACCTGGATCATTGTTTCAGCGGCGAAGAGGTGCATTACCAGGCCTGGTTCGAGGTCGCCGCGTTCGGGCGCAGGTTTTTTGATGTCAGCTATTATCCGTACCAACAGAAGACGACCGTGACGCACGCCATCGTGGTCACTCGTGATGTAACCGACCGTTGGCGGGCCGAGCGGGCGCTGCGGGAAAGCGAAGAACAGTTCCGCACTCTGATGCACTCGGCCATCGACGCCATCATTCTGGCGGACAGCGACGGTCGCGTCATCGCCTGCAACCAGGCGGCCCGGACGATGTTCGGGCGGGCACGGGAGGAGATTGTCGGCCACCCGCTCGGCCTGCTCGTGCCGGATGAACAACGCGGCGCCCGTGAGTCCGAAATCAACCGTATCCGGCAAGACGAACCGACGCGACTAATCGGCAAGACGGTAGAGATGCACGGTATCAGAAAAAACGGAAATCAATTCCCGATCGAGCTGTCCCTCGCGTCGTGGCAAACCGAAAGCGGCCGGTTCTATTGCGGCATCATCCGTGACATCACCGAACGCAAACGAGCCGAGGAAGCGCTCCGAAAAAGCGAAGAACACTACCGCACCCTGTTCAACGAGGCGAAGGCGATGCAAGAGAAGTTGCGCGTCCTTTCGAGCAAGATTCTCCACGCCCAGGAAGAGGAGCGGAAACGGATCAGTCGCGAACTGCACGACGAGGTCGGCCAGGCGCTTACGGCCATCAGTGTGAACCTGCAGCTGTTGAAGCGGAAGGCAGCGAAGGCGGACGACGGACTGGACGCGACTGTTGCTGAAACCCAAAGCATCCTCGAGCAGACCATGCATAACGTCCACCGTTTCTCCTATGAATTGCGCCCGGCCATGTTGGACGACCTCGGCTTGGTGATCGCGTTGAGGTGGTACATTAAAGGGTTTGCGAAGCGGACTTCCATCAAGGTCAACTTCCGTGCCGACGCCGGAGTGGAACAGCTTCAAAACGAATCGAAGACCGTCATTTACCGGGTCATCCAGGAAAGCCTGACCAACGTTTACAAGTATGCCGACGCCGAACGCGCTGCCGTGCTCATCCGCTGGACCGGCGACGGCGCCAGGCTGACAGTCAAAGACAACGGCAGAGGGTTTCAACCCGACCAGTTGGACCTGAGTTCGAGGGAGAAGAGCGGCCTCGGCCTCATGGGCATGGAGGAACGCCTGCGCCTGGTCAACGGACAGTTCGCGGTCAAGTCGGCGCCCGGCAAGGGAACGACGATCCGCGCGCTGATCCCGTTTCAACCCGAAAGCGACAAATCCCGCTCAATCAAACCAGGAAGCTGACCTATGCAAAAAATAAACGTGTTTTTAGTGGACGACCACACCGTGGTCAGACAGGGCCTCCGCGCACTGCTGGAAGCCGAGGAAGACATGAGCGTTGTCGGCGAAGCCGAAAACGGCCGGCAGGCCGTGCAAATGGTCAAACGCCTGCAACCAGACGTGGTTGTGATGGATATCGCCATGCCGTCACTCAACGGATTGGAGGCGACACGACAGATCAGTCGCGACAATCCCAAGTCCAAAGTACTCATCCTGTCTTCGCACAGCGACGATGAATATGTGCAGCAATTGACCGATGCGGGGGCATCCGGTTACCTCGTGAAGCAAACCGCCGCGCAGGATCTGGTGGCCGCGATCCGCGAAGCCAGGAAAGGCAACGCCTTCTTCAGCCCGGCCATTTCAAAACGCCTCCTGGAACATTACCGCGCTTCAATAGGGAAGCCCCCGAGCGACAGGAAATCACCCAAGCTTACGCCCCGCGAATTAGAGGTGCTTCAGCTAATTGCCGAAGGATTCGCCAACAAACAAATTGCAGGCGAACTGTTCATCAGCATCAAAACCGTTGAGAAACATCGGCAACAACTCATGCATAAGCTCGACATCCACGACGTGGCCGGACTTACGCGCTACGCGATCGCGAAAGGAATCATCGAAACGTCGAGAGGTTTCGGAAGCCAACAACCGGCGGCCTAGTCCGCTCCTGAACGCGCTCGGCGGCCGGTCACGTCACGACGATGCAGTAAATCCGGCGCGGCCGCCGGCCTGCGTTTATATCGGTCCAGGACGTCGTTGCGCCGCCAGACGTAATCGGCCCGCTCACATCCGACCAGAACGTGTCTTCGGCATTATCTTTGCATGCGACCAGGTAGGACTTGCCGGGAACGCTGTTCCACGTGATTGTCACGTTGCCGCTCTGGTCGCGGACCAGCGAAACGATTTTGAATACTGAATCCGCGTTATGCACGTCCGTACCAGCCACCCCTTCGTCTGTGTCACTCAGTCCATCCCCGTCGCTGTCCGGTCCGGTGCTGGTGTGCGGCGGCAACTCGTTGTCCTGAATGATGATGGTGGCGCGATTGGATGGCCCCGTGTTGTAGACCGCGTTCGTCGAAATTGTGAGGATGATGGTTTCAGGTCCCTCCAGCAGCTTGTCGTCAACCGGCACTAGCGTTAATTTGGTCGAAGTCTCTCCCACGGGAATGGTAATGGATTCCGGCACGTCGCCTTGCGGACGACGATAATCGTCCCATTTGAGGGCCGTGCCGCTGAATTGATAATTCACCGTCAAAGGCACGGAGGTGTCTCCAGTCCGCGCAATGGTAAATTCGCCTGGCTTTTGCCCGAGCTCAAACGCTTGCGCAATGGTGGAAACCACGGTCACCGTGGGCAGATTGTTTGTGGCGACGAAGTTTGTCGCAGCGAAAGCGCGGCGGCCATTCGGCCATTGCACTTCCGCCTCCACCCACTGCGTCCCCCAGTTGATGGGCGAGAAGGTGAATGTGTTTCCAGAGTCGGGTTCCTGGTCCCTCGCTTCCCACACGACCCGCGCATTCGTCAAATCCATGCCGACAACTTGAAGCCCCGCCGTGACGGGACTGCCCAGGCCGCCTTGAACCGGCAGACCGGTAATCTGTGCGGTAACCGTGTTCCACGATTGGGTCGCCGCCGATGTCAGCGTTGCTACAAAGGCGAGACTGGCCAGCGCACGGGCCTGGTCCACCGCCACGAACTCCGTGCTGGTGTTGAATGTGTCAGCCCAGCGGTCGTAATAAGGATAAGGCGCCACCGCCGCGCCGTCGGGCGGAAACACCAATGCGCCGAGTTCCGACCCATAGTTGTTGATGTATTGGAATCCGGATTGAATGTTGCCCAGCGGAATTCCTGTCGGCGGGAGGACCCGCCGGTCGTTTTGCGCGTATTGGTGGACGATCTCGCGTTGGCGCTTCCATCCCAAACCGGTGAGGTAGGTGACGTTCACCGGATTACAGCCGCCCTCGTAGTTCAGGTTGCCCAGTATCGCGTCGAGATAATCGTGACGCGGGTCCACCAGCGATTCGGTTTGGGAACGCGGAAAGAGCTGGTAAGCGACGGCGATGTCGAATGCCCGCTCACTGCAAAAAAACCAGCCAGCGTCGCGAACGCGCTTCGTCTCAGAAGGAAAACTGGCGCCGTAGGCGCCGTTCTGGGCCCATCGGAGCTGGTCTTCCGCGCCTTTGACGACTTCGTTCTGACACTTGGTCAGATAAATAGGGTCCAGTTCATTCAACTTGCGCCGGCCCGTTTTCACGGCAAGGGCGTAGCTGCGGGCTGCACAGCCGTAACCCTCGAACAACCGCCACCAGCCCCAATGAACGGTGGCGGCGTCGCCCGGATCATACCATTCCATAAGCTGTTGATGGTACGCCGGCGCGCCCGTGGCCAGAAACAATTCGCACGCAGCCCAGGCCAACTCGTCGTCGTGGGTGAATTCATCTCCGTAATGCGTGAGTTTTTGGTACGCGCCCGCCTTGCCATATCTCGCGATCGCGTTGGTCAGAAAACTCCAGCCCAGTTGCGCCTTGGCCAGATAGTTCGTTGCGGCGTCGGGAAACTGCTTTTTGAACAGAGGCGAGGACCCGCACTGCGCCAGCGCGGCAACCGCGGCGGCGGTCACCGCGGTGTTCTTCGGCCAGACCACCTGCGGATCGCCGCGGTCAGGGAGCACGTTGTTCTCGTATTCACGGTTCCTTGGATAAACCAGAAAATAAAATCCACCGTCGGCATCCTGCATCTTCGCCAGAAAATCGGCCTCCCACTTGGCCTCCTGCAACAGATCGCTCTTGCCATCGCCACTTTCCGGAATGCCCAGATTGTCGAGCGCGCCCACACCGGTAAACGCGTCCACGGCAAACACGAGATAATGGATGAGCGCCGCGCTGTTGATGGTGTACTTGCTGTAATCGCCCGCGTCGTGATGTCCGCCGGACACATCGATCTGGCCCGTATTGACGAACGGGTAGAGTTGCGACGCTTCGTTCATCAGCCGGGGCGCCTGTTGCGGGGGATTGTCCGAGTTGGCCTGCGCTGCGTAGTTGGAGATTGTGTTCCAGGTGAAGGCGAAGGAGGACGACGGCAGAGGAATGGCGGCCGGTGCCACGTGACAGGCACCGTGAACGAAGCGCGTGAACGGCAGCGCGTTGCTCGTGCCGCAGCGTTGATGATACAATCCGAGTGCGTACGTGCGCACGAATGCCATCACCGATCCATCGTCAATGAGGAACGGCAATGACGCACCGAGGCCAGGTACGACCAATTTGTATTCGCCCGCGTTGGAGAAACTGCTGAAATCCGCTTCAAAAACCTTTTGATAAGGGGTCGGCGTGTAGGTGTAACCGACGTCTGGCCTTGGTGTAAGACTGCCCTGATAGACATCGCTGCCGGTCCGTACGTTCACGAGTTTGAATCCAACCGATGCGGGAATGTCCATCTCACCCAGGCTGCCGAGGTAATATCCGACCATCGCCCTTTTCGGGAACGAGGGAACGTAGCCGACCTGGTTGACGTGGATGGCGGGATTAAACCGCAAAGGATCCATCGTCGTCACGAATTGCTCTCCCACGGGCCAACTTCCTGCCGAGAGGCTGTTGACTTCCACGATCTGCCCCTCCGTGACCGGCGAGGCAAGCTTGAGGTAAACGGAGTTGCCAATGCGCAAGTCTCGTTGCTTGAGCGGAGCGTAAAGGACACGCCGTTTGAAGCCGACAGACTGCACGAGCGCCGGCTGAGCGCCGACTGTTACCGCGAAATCCTGCGGAGCCGGCAACTGCAACTGGCTTGTGTCGCTCACGTAATCCCAGACAGCCACGCGCGCCGGGTCGGGTGCCTTGGTGTTAATCAGATCCAGCTCCAGGAGATCCGGCTCCAATACCCTCAACTGATAGGACCCGGGCGCTGGCATCGCCAGCGACACATCGTTCGTCAATGGCGAATCCGCCGCCAGGGGCGCAACCAACAAGAGGCTCCACAGAACGCCAACAATGGTGGTGCCGCGGCCGGCGGTGACCGACTGAAACGGCGTTGCCATTTTCGATTCCGCTTCCGAAGGCCGAAGTTTTACTTTCTGAAAACTCCAAGGGCTCGTTCCGTTTTTTTTCATAAGGTTTGCAGCGGACGGTTCAACAGACTAATTCCATAACTCCCTCGTGTGACAATAGGGTCAAGACCCCAGCGCTTCGATTAAATGACCATCCCATCGAAATCGGAACCATGCGTTGGCGCGTCAATTGACGATGCGGCCACGAGTGCGACGACCAGCCGCAATCGCGACAACTTTGACCAGACAAAAACCCGGACAAAACTCCACTGAAAAAAAGTGAGGGATGTGCATTGAGTCAACAGGTGAAGAACCGGAATGACCAAGTTGGTGAGCAACCAATCACTGTATCATGGCCGCCATCGTATGAGGTGAACGTCTGTTGGCAAATAGGGTGAATACCCGACCCGGGCTGGCATCCCTGTAGGACAAACAAAAACGGCGGCCGTTTGGCCGCCGTTGCTCGAGGAGGTTTGATTGTCGGACTAATTCGTCCCGTACACCGCATAGAAGCGTTGCTTGGAAGCGCCCGCGGTGGTGTCTGTCCACGAGGTGGACGGACCCGCGGCCGTGATGTTCCCGCTCAGATCAACCCACGGGTCGGTCAAACTGCTCTTGTCGGCGACGCGATACGTCTTGCCGGCCTGGCTAGACCACGTGATAACCATGCCGCCGTTGGCAGGCGCTTTACGGAGCGAGGTGACCGGCACGTTGTTTCCGGCGATCGTCACGCTAGCGCTGTTCGCCGAGCCGATTGTATATGCCGCGTTCACGGACAATGTGATCGTCATGGTCTTCGCGCCGACATAGCTGGTGGCAGTCTTCGGCACAACCGTGATCACCGCCGATGACGCGCCCGCGGGAATCGTCACGGACGTGCTTACCATGGCGTAGTCGGTCCCGTTCACAGCCGTGCCTCCTAGGGAATAGTTCACGGTCAAGGCTGATGTTGTATCGCCGGTCCGGACAATCGTAATCGCACCATTATCAGGACCGACTCGCGACGCGTTCGCGTCGTTCGCGACGACAGTTACCGTTGGATTCGATGGAACGGTCCCGCTGTCGTTATCCAGGAGTGTGAGGGTAACGCTGTTCGAAGTGCCGACGTTGTAGTTCGTGCCCGGCTGAATCGTCAGCGTCGCTGTCTCTGGCCCCTCGACCAGAGTGTCGTCCACCGCCACGATCGTGATCGTCACCGAACTCGCCCCCGCTGGAATCGTCCATGCGTCCGGCATGTCCCCTTCCACCGGACGACGATAATCATCCCACTTCGTCGCCGTTCCGGTGGACTGCAGGGTCACGATCAGGTCAGTGGCCGTGCTCCCGGTCCGCGTCAGCGTGAAGGACGCCGTGTCACTCACCCCTTCTGTTGCCGTCGCGTCGTTGCTGGTGATACTGACCGTCGGCGTGGACGCCGGCGCCGAATTGCTGATCGTCACAGAAATGGCCGCAGCCGTCGTCTGATTGCCGGCGGCGTCGCGGGCCACGGCGCTCAGCGTGTGGGCACCGTCAGTGAGAGTCGTGGTATTCAACGTCACGCCATAGGGTGCGCTGGTGTCTTCGCCGCCCAGGTCCGCGCCATCCAGCTTGAACTGCACCCCCGTCACCCCGACGTTGTCCGTCGCGTTCGCCGACACCGTCACCGAAGAACCGGACACTGTCGCTCCGTTCACCGGGGCGCTGATGGAGACAGCGGGAGCAATGATGTCGGGCACAGGAGTTCCTGTGTCAATTGAGCCAGCCAGAACGATGTGATTCACCGATACGGGCGCGATAGCCAGCGGCAAACCGGCGGAGGGCAAGGGCACCGCGACCGTCTGAACCGGCTCCGCTCCCGCAACCCCCAATGGGTTGCTGTCGCTGTAGCTGGTACCCTTGAGCTGCTTCCAACTGATGATGTTCCAGTTTTCGAAACCAGAGATTGTGGCGGTATCCGTCAGGCTTTGGTTGAGCACGAAGAGGTGGATATTGCCCGTCGCGGGATCGCGGAAGGTGCGCACAGTCGTCCAGGGAAATTGGACAGGATTGCCAATATTGTCCGTGGTCGAGCCCATTGCGCTTGAGTAATTGTTGGTCAAGCAATCATAGCCGTAGAATTCCTGAGCCATTTGGTAGACGAAGAACATCGGCGTGCGGGTGACGTAGCCATCCCTCACCTGGAGCTGCCCGTGTGAAAAGCCTTCCGCCACGAGCGTCCAGCCCGAATCCCACGCGACGTTCTGGCGCATGGATTCGGCCAGCCATCCTGCCCAGTGCATGGCACTGAACATGTCGTTATAGGTGAACTGAGAGGTGACCTGGATGCCGTGTTCACTGAAACCGAGCTGCCACCGGCCCGGATTGCCCAGGCCCACAACCGCGTTGTCGTCGCGAATGGCGTTGCGCGTGTCTTCGACGATCCAGAGAAATTTCGTGTAATCGGATTTCCACGAGGATTTCGGCATCCAGTAGGCGGCGTTCGGATTGATCGAAACCGGGAACGTCCTCTTGAAGTCCTCCTGCACGCTCGAGAACTGGTAGTAGTGCTCCAGATCCATGAAGCTGAAATCGCTCGCGGTGACAGCCGACATCATAGGCCAGAACCACAACCTTTGAGGATCGTCGACATAGCCCATGTCATGAACATGGAGGCCCAACGGAGCACTCACGCCGCGGTTGCGAATCGCGACGCGAAATTTTTCCGCCTGCGGACCGTACAAAGACCCGTTCGATGTACCTTCGATGTTGTAAGGTTCCGAACCGATAATGAACGCGACCACCGGGTACGGAGCCAAATGGCCGCGTCGCGCCCGGAGATTCGCCCAATTGAAACTGGCCGGTTGCGAGAAGAAGTCCAGAGTGGTCGGAAGACTCTGCCACTCGGATTGCGGCCCGGCCGTGCCAACGAGGTACTGCGTCATCGCGGCATAAAACTGCGCCGTTTGCCACGTGTACCCGAAACCGTCGTACCCCCAATTGCTCGACGGGCTGTTGGTCAGAAAAAGCGGGATGGGAATGTTCAGGATGAACTCGGCGTTACCTGTCGCACCGAAAATGTTCATGGCATCTTCGGGCGAGGCAGGGGTGCCGCTGTCGGTGCCGTCCCACGAATAGTACGAATGAATTGCTGATTTGGCGTCCCACGAGTTGAGGTCGAAACGATAGCCGAATCCGGTCGCATCTGTTTTGATATCCACGAGGACCGGCCTGGAGGACTGTTGAAGATACGGGGCGGCTTGCTTGACCACCGCGAGGCTGTCCAACCAGTAAACACCACCGAGGCGTGGTTTCCAGTTGTGTGTAGCCGCGCCGACCCAGCTCGGAAGAGTGGCGTAAGACAGATTTGTGACGACGGACGAATTGCTGACCGTAACCATCGCCAGCGTCGCCGTAGCCTGATTGCCCGCGGCGTCGGTAGCCACTGCCGTCAATGAATGCGAGCCATCGGCCACGGCGGTTGAATCCCAACCCAGGTTGTAAGGCGCGGTCCTAAACGGTACGCCCAGATTCGCGCCGTCCAACTTGAACTGTACGCTGGAGACGCCGACGTTGTCCGAGGCGTTCGCTGTGACCGCGACCGACGAGCCGGAAACTGTCGCGCCATTCGCGGGAGCGGTCATGGAAACAGTGGGTGGCGTGGCGTCCGACGCCGCGGTCTGTGAAGACTTGCCGCTCAGATCAAATGTCGCGCGGCCGTCGTATAAGACGAATTGCATTCCCGAAACTGCGCTGCCTTCGAGCGCCACCAGACTGGCGGGCACTTCCAGACGCACCCATTGCCCGGCCGCAGGCAACGCGCCTGCGGGATACTGGCTCGCGGTGCCGTTCGCGCCCCACTGAATCAGATTCGCGCCCCAATAGGCGGCGTGGGACCACGATGCGCCATCAGACCACATGAGCATGACTTCCTGCGGTGGGCTGGCCGGATCAAGATAAACGTAGGTGAACATCTTGTCGCCGATGCTGACCGGCAGTGTAGCGGTCGCGCCGGAGAAATAATGACTGTGAACGCCGGTCACCAACGCGGATTGATGCGCAAGTGCACCCGAATAAGGAGTCGGATTGCCGCCGACCCAATTCCATGAATCGCCGTAATCCGCGCCGGTCCATGCGCCGGTCGGCACCGCGTCGTTCACCCAGACGACGTCATTGGTCGCCGACGCCGGCGGCGGATTGGTCGGCGTTGAATTATTGACGCTGAATGAA